>JANNEX010000406.1:0-2983 GCA_031379155.1 Rubrivivax sp. | reverse complement strand
CTGGTAGGTGGCCATCACATCGGGCCGGTCCAGGAAGTAGGTGATGCGCCTGAAGCCCTCGTCTTCGCACTGCGTGAAAAACCCGCCGCCGCTGGTGTACAGGCCCGACAGCTCGGTGTTTTTATCCGGTGCGCAGGTGTTGCGGATTTCCAGCACAAAACGCGGGTCGGCCGGCGGGTTGTCGATCACGAGCTCGTCGTTTTCGGTGCGGAATGAAACGCTTTTCCCGTTGGCCTGCACACGCAGCAGTGTCAGGCCCACGCCGTGCAAGCGAAGGGGCGTTTCGGCGTTATGCACGGCAGTGTTGCGCTCGATGTGCAGCTTGCTGCCGACAATGGTCTTGGCTGCATCCAGGTCGAACGTCAGCTCCACCTGGCGGATGAAAAACGGCGGCGCGCTGTAGTTCTGGCGCTGGGTGGCGACGCTGGTGGCTTCACGCATGTTGGGACTCTCCGTCTGCGCACAATGGCGCTTACAAGCCTTGCTTCAAGCTGGCTTCAATGAAGGTGTCGAGATCGCCGTCCAGCACCTTTTGCGTGTTGCTGATTTCGACGTTGGTGCGCAAGTCTTTGATGCGGCTTTGGTCCAGCACATAACTGCGTATCTGGTGGCCCCAGCCGACATCGGTTTTGGTGTCTTCCAGCTTCTGTTGTTCTTCCATGCGTTTTCGCATTTCGAAGTCGAACAGGCGCGAGCGCAGCCGTTTCCAGGCCACGTCGCGGTTGCTGTGCTGACTGCGTCCGTCCTGGCACTGCACCACGATGCCCGTGGGGATGTGCGTCAGCCGCACCGCAGAGTCGGTTTTGTTGATGTGCTGGCCGCCGGCGCCGCTGGCGCGGAAGGTGTCAGTGCGCACATCAGAAGGGTTGATCTCGATCTCTATGCTGTCGTCCACTTCAGGGTAGACGAACAAAGACGCAAAGCTGGTGTGGCGCCCGCCCGCGCTGTCAAACGGGCTCTTGCGCACCAGCCGGTGCACGCCGGTTTCTGTGCGCAAATGTCCAAAGGCGTAGTCGCCTTCGATCTTGATGGTGGCGCTTTTGATGCCGGCCACATCACCCGGCGTTTCGTCTTCCAGCGTGGCTTTGAAGCCCTTGCGTTCTGCGTACTTCAGGTACTGGCGCAGCAGCATGCTGGCCCAGTCGCAGGCTTCGGTGCCACCGGCGCCGGCTTGGATGTCGACAAAGCAGTTCAGCGGGTCAGCCTCGTTGCTGAACATGCGGCGGAATTCCATTTCTTCCACCGTCTTGCGCAGTGTCTGCGCTTCGGCTTCGATAGCCTGCATGCCGGCTTCGTCGCCTTCGGCCTTGCTCATCTCAAAGAGTTCGGCGTTGTCAGACAAGTTGCTGGCCAGGTGGTCGATGTTGCTGACCACGGTCTCTAGCACTTTCTTTTCGCGCCCCAGTTCTTGCGCTCGTTTGGGTTCGTTCCACACCGCCGGGTTTTCCAGCGCGGCGTTGACTTCGTTCAGGCGCAGGCTTTTGCGGTCGTAGTCAAAGATACCCCCGGAGCTGCT
This sequence comes from Rubrivivax sp., assembly GCA_031379155.1. GTDB lineage: Bacteria > Pseudomonadota > Gammaproteobacteria > Burkholderiales > Burkholderiaceae_C > Rubrivivax. The sequence goes on along the minus strand of JANNEX010000406.1, from coordinate 1,467 downwards.
GGGTGCGATTGCTCAGGTCGGCCAGCAACGAGCCGATTGAGTTGATGTGCAGTGCGTCCATGGGGTCGTGTTTAGGCGGGTGTGCAAACCGCGAATTCTCTCATGGCGCAGTCTGCTGGCTACCCTGCTTGGCTACCCTGCGAAGAAGGCTGCCAGATGTGAGGCCAGCGCTTGTGGCTGGTCATGGTGCAGCATGTGGCCGCAGGGTGAGAGCATCACTTTGTTCACATTCGGCACGACAGCCAGACGGGCTTCGAATTCGCTGCGCGGGTAGCGGTTGCCCCACCACTTTGTCATGTCAGTGCGGTCACCTTCAACCCACAGCACTGGCGCGGTGATGAGCTTCCAGGCGGCCAGGATTTCATCGACGTGATAGAGCACCGGGTTGACACGTTTGTGCGCTGGGTCACCCAGGATGTGCCACTGCCCGTCGCCGCGCTGCTGCGACCAGTGCAGAGCCAGCCAGGCCGCCTTGTCGGCCGAGAGCAGTGCGTTGTTTTTCATCAGCCGCGCTGCCACTTCATCGACGCTGGCATAACTGCGCAGTTGTTGGGGCGTTTTCAACTCGTCCAGCCATTGCAGCAGGCGCTTGGGCGCTTGCTGAGGCTGGGTTTGTGGCAGGCCAAAACCTTCCAGGTTGATGAGACGACGGATGCGCTGCGGGCGCAGGCCCGCATAACTCATGACCACGTTGCCGCCCATGCTGTGGCCGCACAGATCGATGGCCGGATAGAGCGATGTGGGCAGCAGCGCATCAAGCAAAGCGTCCAGGTCGGCCACGTAGTCGGGGAACCAGTAGGTGTCGGCTTTGGGCGCGTCACTCAGGCCAAAGCCGCGCCAGTCGGGCGCGATGATCCAGCGATCAAAACCCTCGGCTGCCTGCAGCGCGTCGACCAGAAATTGGTAGGAGGCGCCCACGTCCATCCAGCCGTGCATCAACACCAAGGGCGGGCGCTGCGGCGTGGCCAGGCTGGCATCGCCCCAGACATGCGCGTGGTAGCGCAGGCCGCGCAAGTCGACGAAGGTGGATTGTGCGGCGCGGCGCGGTTGGTAGGGCAGGGGATTGGCCAAGTGCATGCACTGCACTTTAAGCCTGCACAAGGCAGGCGCGTGCGGGCTGCGCCTGTGACTCTTGAAATCAGTTCTTGACTAGCAAACCGGGCGAAGCCCGTGGCCTTGGTGGGGCCAGCCAAGGGGTGGTCCCATCAAGGCCTCGCGGTTCATCCCCACGCACGTGGGGAACACGGATGAACCACGCCGTCACAAATGCCGGGCCGCGGTTCATCCCCACGCACGTGGGGAACACCGCTGCACCGCCAACATAGGATTCAAACCGGCCGGTTCATCCCCACGCACGTGGGGAACACGGCTCCAGCGTTGGCGGCCGCGCTGGTGCTCTCGGTTCATCCCCACGCACGTGGGGAACACGCAGCCACATGAGTGATGGCACGGCGCGCGGCCGGTTCA
>JANNEX010000370.1:0-7672 GCA_031379155.1 Rubrivivax sp. | reverse complement strand
TGGCCACCGGCGGCAGCACCAACCACCTCATTCACTGGGTGGCGGTGGCCCGTGCGGCGGGCATCGTCATCGACTGGACTGACTTTGCCGAGCTGTCCGCCGCCACGCCATTGCTGGCCCGTGTCTACCCCAACGGCAGCGCCGACGTGAACCAGTTTCAGATCGCAGGCGGCCCGGGCTTTGTGCTGCGTGAGCTGATGCGCAGCGGCGGCTTGCATGCCGACGTAGCTACCGTGTCAGACAAGGGTTACGCCGCCTATTGCGACGTGCCGGTGCTGGACGGCGAAGGCCTGCGCTGGAACGCGCTGCCCGCCGATTCAGGCGACAGCAGCATCGTGCGCACGTCGGCGTTGCCGTTCTCCAGCAGCGGCGGCTTGAAGCTGTTGCAAGGCAACCTGGGCCGCGCTGTCATCAAGACTTCAGCTGTGCCTGACGACCGCCACATCATCGAAGCCCCGGCGCGTGTCTTCGACAGCCAGGAAGCGCTGCTGGCCGCTTTCAATGCGGGTGAACTGGAATGTGACGTGGTGGCCGTCGTGCGCTTCCAAGGCCCACGCGCCAACGGCATGCCCGAACTGCACAAACTCACGCCACCGCTGGCCGTGCTGCAAGGCAAGGGCTTCAAGGTGGCGCTGGTCACCGACGGCCGCATGAGTGGCGCCAGCGGCAAGGTGCCGGCCGCCATTCACGTCAGCCCCGAAGCGCTGGCTGGCGGCGCCTTGGCCAAGGTACGCAGCGGCGACCTGATTCGCGTGGATGCCGTGGCCGGCACGTTGCAAGCGCTGGTGGCGCCCGCCGACTGGGCGCTGCGCGAAGTGGCCACGCCCGACGCCGACTACACCGACGCACACGCCCATGACCTGGGCCGAGAACTTTTTGCCGGCATGCGGCGCAATGTGCTCAGCGCCGAAGAGGGCGCTGTCACCTGGCTATAGGTTGGCTCTAGGATGGAAGCATGAAAGACACCCTTGAACTGGCCGCTTATGGCCCCGTCATTCCGGTCATCGTCATCCAACGTTTGCAAGACGCCGTGCCGCTGGCGCAAGCCTTGGTGGACGGTGGCGTGCGTGTGCTGGAGGTGACGCTGCGCACCAAGGTTGCGCTGGCCGCCATCGAAGCCATTGCGCGCGCGGTGCCGCAGGCGCTGGTGGGCGCTGGCACCATCCGCAGCGCGGCTGACGCACGTGCGGCCAAAAACGCGGGCAGTGTGTTTGGTGTCAGCCCTGGCTACACGGCCGCAGTGGGCGCTGCCTGTGTCGAGGCAGGCCTGCCGCTGCTGCCCGGCGTGGCCACAGCTAGTGAAGTGATGGCGGCGCAGGCCGACGGCATCACGTTCTTGAAATTCTTTCCGGCCACGGCGGCCGGTGGCATCCCCATGCTCAAGGCCTTGGCCGGGCCTTTTCCCGACGTGAGCTTTTGCCCCACGGGTGGCATCACGCCCGAGTCAGCGCCCAACTTCCTGTCCTTGCCTAACGTCAAGGTGTGTGGGAGTTCTTGGCTCACGCCGCAAGACGCTGTGGACGCGGGCGATTGGGCGCGCATCACCCAGTTGGCCCGCGCCGCGCAATCTCTGCGCAGCTAACGGTCGTCACTAAGTTGCGCAGTTAGCAAAAGCTAGGGCTTGGCAGGCCGCGGCTTGATGTCGCCGCAGTCGGCGCCCAGCCAGCGCGCGCTGTGCGTGATCTCCATGGTCTGCGTTTTTCCGCCGCGCTGGCTGGTGATGTTGACGCGGCCCTTGTGTTCCTTGTCGCTGACCAGGGTGAACTCACCCTCACCCGTGGCGTTTTGCGGCGCGCTGCATTCGATCTTGAATTTCACGGTGTTGCCGCTGCGTGAACTGCTGGTCTGCTTGCAGTGACCATCATGCTGCGCAACCTCGTTGCGCGCCGCCTGCTCAGGCGTGAGGCAGACCTTCACGGTCATGCCCGGGCCAGCGCCACCCGCCGGGCCCGCGCCCAGGCCCATGCCCTGGCGGGCCATCATGGCTTCCATCTGCTGGCGCTGCTCGGGCGGCATGGCGGCCATTTGCTCCTTCATGCGCGCCATCGCCGCTTCCATTTGCGGGTCGGCGCTTTTCAGGCTGGACTGGTGTTCCCACAAGCCAGGCTTGAGCGACTGGGCTTGTGCGGCCAGCGGCAGCAGCAGGGCCAGAAAGCTGAGGGCGGCATAACGCAGCAGTGTCATGGTGTCTCCTTCAGGATGCGGGGTCTTTCTCCACCAGCCGTGCCATGGCCAGCGCGGCCGGGTTATCTTGGGTGATGCCAGCGGCAACACCTTGCCGATCAGCCTGGCCACGGTTCTGGCTAACTTTCCACTTGCCTACCAGTTGAGTGAGCGGAATACGGATGCCGACGATCATGCGCAGCATCTGCTGCACGTAGTCAGCGGGTGCGTCTGTCACGGCCCAGGGCGCGTCGCGCCCGGCTTCATGCTGCTGGGTCAGACCGCTGACAAAGCTGTGCACCCAGGCCGCGTCGTCCACCGCTTCGAGCACGCCATACGCATGCACCACGGTGTAGTTCCAGGTTGGCACCACCTTGTGGTGCAGCGCTTTGCTGGCGTACCAACTGGGTGAGACATAAGCCTGCGGACCCTGGAACACCGCCAGCACAGTCTGCCCCTGCGCGTGTTGCCACAGCGGGTTGGCACGCGCCACATGGCCCAGCAGCGTGCCGTGCGGGCCTGCGCTGGGGTCGTATTTCAGGGGGATGTGGTCGGCGGTCACGCCATCAGCGCCGGTGGTCACCAACGTGGCCAGCGGGTGGTCTTGCATCAGCGCGCGCAGCAATTGCGCGTCGGTCTGCTCGAAGTGTTTGGGCTGGTACATGGCCGGACTGGGTGACCAGACTTACCAGGCGCCGACGTTGGGCATGCTGGTCCAGGGCTCGGCGGGGGCCAGTGCGGGGCCGGCTTGCAGCAGTTCAATGGAGATGTTGTCGGGTGAACGCACAAAAGCCATGCGCCCATCACGGGGCGGGCGGCTGATCACCACACCGTGGTCCAGCAGGCGCTGGCAGGTGGCGTAGATGTTGTCCACCGCGTACGCCACGTGGCCGAAGTTGCGGGCTCCGCCCAAGACCTCGGCCTTGCCGTCAGCGCCGGGCCAGTTGTAGGTGAGTTCAATCTGCGCGCTGCTGTCACCCGGCGCGGCCAGGAAGACCAGCGTATAGCGGCCGCCTTCGTTGTCGCGGCGCGAAAGCACGTCAAGGCCCAGGGCGTCGCGGTAGAAGGCCAGCGACTTTTCAATGTCGGTCACACGGACCATGGTGTGCAGGTATTTCATGGTCGCCATTGTGCCCGCCGTGATGGTGGCGCAGCGGCTAGACTTTGCGGTATGAAGACCGTCGGTACCCAGACCCGTAGCGAGATTGAGACGGACCCGAGCAAGGCATGGCAGCGAGGTGCGGCACTGGATGCCATGCTGCACGCCGCAAAGCCTGCACGCCGACACGGTGTCTGGCGCTTAACGCATGTGCAGATGAACCGGCTCGATCTGGAGCGGCAACTTGAACAGGCCGCCAAGGTCAACCACCTTCGCAAGTGATCGGCCGCAGGAACGCCACGCATGCCTGACCTGAGCCGCCCTGCCGACGATCTGACCCTCGAGCTGCTGCGGCGGTTTCAGCTAGAAGGCGTGGAGTACGTGCTCGTCGGCGGCCAGGCAGTGCGCCTGAACGGTTTCGTCCGTGCGACCGAAGATGTCGATGTGCTGCTCAAGCCCGGCCGCAGCAATGGCGAGCGCACCATTCGCGCCTTGGGCTTTCTGGCCGCATCGGCCGAACTGGACCCCGCTTGGTTCGAGCCGACGCTGCAAGGCGAGGTCGAGAACATCCGCGTCGCCGACCTGCTGTTGGTCGATCTGCTTTTTGCAGCCAACGGCGAAACATTCGAAACCCTGCAGCCCTATGTGCGCGAACTGCTGCTCGAGGGCGTGACGGTCAAGCTGCTCAATATCGAAGGCTTGCTGAGATCCAAAACCGACTACCGCGAAAAGGATCTTCTGGACAAGTCGATGTTGCGCAAGCTGCGCGATCAGATTTAGTACTCCGACACAGCCATCTCGAGTCACGAAAGCGCGTTTTCGACCCGAGGTTGCGGCCACTGCCCAAGACCACGGCCTTGCCGTCAGCCCGCCCCGGCCGGCTTGGGTGAGCGCAAGTCAAACACCAGGCAGGTGCAGGTGGCGTGGGCGTAGAGCTTGCCATCAGGCCCCAGCAATTGCGCTTCGCTGATGGCGGTTTGGCCACCCAGGTGGATGAGCTTGCCCACCGCGCGCACACGCTCGACCTTGGGCGTGATGGCGCGGATGAGGTTCATCTTCAACTCCAGCGTGGTGTAGCCTTTGCCCTGCGGCAGCGACGCATGCACGCAGCACCCCATGGCCGAGTCAAGCAGGGCCGCAAACCAGCCGCCATGCACGCTGCCCATGGGGTTGAGGTGGGCCGGCACTGGGCGGCCCTGGAACACGGCGTGGCCGTGCGCGACTTCAACGAGCATGAAGTCCAGCGTCTGCGCAATGGCCGCATGGGGCTGTTCACCACGCAGCATGGCTTGCAGCAGCTGCAGGCCGCTCTGGGCAGCCACGTCGGCATGGCTGGCCACGCCAGGCCCGGGGCCGGCCTGGATGCGCTGGCGCTGCGCGGCTTCAGCGGCCAGCCAGTCTTCAAGTGCGGTCTCAGGTGGGGATGCCATGGCGGTGATATCCTTTGATCAATTGCATATGCAACTATATCCAGATCGGCGATGAAGGGCAAAAGCGCGCGCGGCTTGAAGCGGGATGCAGCCGTGGATGCACCCGGGGCAGCACCCGTGGGCTGCACCAGCCTCAAGCTGCGCCAGCTCAGCCGCGATGTGTCGCGCCACTACGAAGCTTTTGTGGCGCCCAGCGGTTTGCGCAACACCCAGTACAGCCTGCTGTCTCACGTCGTCAAGCTGGGGCCTTTGCGCCAAGGTGAATTGGCGCGGGCCATGGGGCTGGACGCGTCCACGCTGACGCGCAATTTGCAGCCGCTGCTGGACCAGGGCCTGGTGGAGGTGCAGGTGGGCGCCGACGCGCGCAGCCGCGTCGTGCAGGCCACCGCTGCGGGTACCGCGCTGCGCACCCAGGCACAGCGTGCCTGGAAGCGCGCGCAACTGGCGCTGAATGAGCAACTGGGGGCGCCGCGCGTGGCTGCGCTGCATGCCTTGATCGACGAATGCCGCGCCTTGCTGGCGTCATAGGAGAGTGAACATGGGTGAAGCGCAGACCAACAACGTCAGGCCGCTGATGTGGGTGTTGCTGGCCGCCGCCGGCACCTTTGCGCTGACCATGGGGGCGCGCCAGTCCATGGGCCTGTTCGTGGGCAACATCAACACCAGCACTGGCCTGGGGCTGGCCAGCGTGAGTCTGGCTTTTGCATGCGGACAGTTGTGGTGGGGTCTGACGCAGCCGCTGGCCGGCATCGTGGCTGACCGCCAGGGCCCCGGGCGCGTGTTGGTAATGGGCGTGCTGCTGGTGGCGCTGGGTACCGGGTTGATCCCCTACATGACCAGCACCTGGGGCTTGATCCTGGCCATCGGCGTGCTCTCTGCCGGCGGTGCAGGCATGGCCGGGCCTTCGGTGTTGATGGCCGCCACCACGCGCCTGGTGGCGCCGCACAAGCGCGCCTTTGCCACCGGTGTGGTCAACGCCGGCGGCTCATTTGGGCAATTTGTGTTTGCGCCTATGGCGCAGGTCATCAGCTCGGCATCCGGCTGGGCGGCGGCGGTGCAAGTGCTGGGCTTGGTGGCGTTGCTGGCACTGCCAGCGGCCTGGGTGTTGCGTGCGCCACGTGCAGCGCCGGCGTCAGCGCAGGCCGCGCCGCGCCTGGGCACGCGCGCAGCCATCAAGCAGGCCATCGCCGACCCCAGCTACCGCTTGTTGGCCACCGGTTTTTTTGTCTGCGGCTTTCACGTCGCCTTCTTGGGCACGCACCTGCCCGGCGTGGTGGCGGCCTGTGGGCTAACGCCAGAAGTGGGCGCATGGTCGCTGGCCATGCTGGGCCTGTTCAACATTGTGGGCAGCGTCGGCATTGGCCTGCTCATGGGCTGGCGCCAGGGGCGTTTGCAGATGAAGCAGTTGCTGTCTGCCATCTACGCCATCCGCGCCGTGGCCGTGTTGATTTTTGTGCTGGCGCCAAAGTCAGCCACCGTGATGCTGGTGTTTGCGGCCGTCATGGGCGTGACCTTCTTGTCCACCGTGCCGCCCACCGCAGGCCTGGTGGCGCGCTTTTTTGGCCCGGCCAACATGGCCACGCTGTTTGGCTTGGTCATGGTCACGCACCAGATGGGCGGCTTCCTGGGCGCCTGGCTGGGCGGCAAGGCCTTTGAGGCCACGGGCTCCTACGACTGGATCTGGTACGCCGACATCGTGCTGGCGGTGGCCGCCGCACTCATTCACCTGCCGATTCTGGAACGGCGGCCAGCACCAGCCTTGGCCGCAGGCTGAAGGGCGTCAGACCGGCACGGTGTAGTTCAGCGTCATGCGGCCGCCGTCCACCACCACGATCTCGCCAGTGACGTAGCTGGCCGCGTCGCTGAGCAAGAAGGCCACCACGTCGGCGATCTCACTCGGTTCACCCAGGCGTTTCATGGGCGTGCGGCTGAGGATGCGCAACTTGGCTTCTTCGCTGGTGAGCACCGCGCTGCGTGCCAGCTCCGTCGCAATCGTGCCCGGCGCCACGGCATTCACGCGCACGCCCAGGTCAGCGAAGGACAGCGCCATGACACGCGTGAGCTGGTTGATGGCGCCCTTGCTGGCGTTGTAGCTGGCAATGCTGGGAATGGTCAGCGTGCCGTTGACGCTGCTCATGTTGACGACCGAGCCGCGCTGGCGTTTGACCATCTCACGCACCACCGCCTGGCCGACCAGAAAGTGGCCTTTGAGGTTGACGTTGATGACGGCGTCCCAGTCAGCCTCGCTGATGTCCAAAAAGGGCGCGGCCTTGAAGATGCCGGCGTTGTTGACCAGCCCGTCAATATGGCCATAACGCGCCAGTGTGGTGGACAGTGCGGCTTCGACATCGGCTTTGCTGGCCACGTTGCAATGGCAGTACATGGCTTGTGCACCGGCGGCTTGCAGCTCGCCGGCCAGGGTCTGGCCGGCAGCGTCGGCCACGTCCCACAGCGCCACGCTGGCACCGTCTTGCACGACGCGGCGGGCGCAAGCCTCGCCTATGCCTTGCGAGCCGCCGGTGATGACCACCACACGGCCGCCCAGATCGAAGTTGACGCTCATGCTGCGCACCAGCGCGCCAGGAATTTCACGGGTCGCAAATCAGCGAGCACCCATCAGGACGCGCCAAGCACCGTCCACAGGCGCGCAATCTCTGCGGACCCGTCAGTGCCTTTGACGCTGCGCAGCGTTTGCACCGCGGCAGCCTTGTTCTTGCCCGATTGCAGCTGCGCCATGCCCAGGCGCAGCTTGGCGTCTTCGGGGCGCTTGAGGCTGCCCTTGGCGATGCCCTTTTGGATCAGATCAATGCCCTTGTCGACTTCGCCCAGGGACACGTAGGCATAGCCCACCTTGACCAGGCCGTCGCCTTCTTTGAAGGCTTCTGCTTCGCTGGCCAGGTTGGCCAAGGTGGCCTTGGCTTCGCCTTCTTGTTTGACGGCCAGGTCACGCAGACGCTGATGGCGCGCGGCTTCGGGCCCG
>JANNEX010000369.1:0-2650 GCA_031379155.1 Rubrivivax sp. | reverse complement strand
GCCGACCACGCCCAGCGTCACCGAGGTGCCCCAGGTGTAGATCAGGTCGGGCTTGGTGGCGCGGATCTCATCGAGCATGGCCGGCAAGCGAGCGACTTCGCGGTTGAGGTCACGGTAGACAATCTCGACTGGGATCCTGCGCGAGCTGAAATACTCCGAGAAGCCCTTCTCTACATCGGTCATGCCACGGAAGGTGATGGCATAGATGCGGAACGGCCGTGCACGCTTGGGCGGGTTGTCTGCAAGCACTGAGGCGGGCAAGGCGCTGACCAGGGCAGCGGCCATCAGACGGCGTCGCGTGGTGTGGGTGGTGTTCAAGCGTTCTTCTCCAGAGTGATTGTTCAAGCCGCCGCCAAAGCCGGCTTCGGGCCGCTTCGGGTGGCCCACGCAAATACCGCACCGCACAGCAGCACGCCACCGCCAATGGCGACAAAACCGGTGCGGTGGTCAAAGTGCATCAACAGCAGCGCGGCGATCAGCGGGCCGGCCGCATTGCCCATTCGCTCCAGCAGCCGATACACGCCGTAGACCACGCCTTCGCCCAATTTGGCGATCTCGGGTCCGCAGTGTTCGCTGACCAGCGCGCTCTGCGCCGAGATCGACATCGACTGGCCCAGCCCCACCAGGGTCACGGCCAGAAAGACCCAGCCCACGCCACCACCGGCCAGCATCAGCACGCCGCCCAGGCCCGACATCACCAGGCCGCCGGCCACCAGCGCGTGCATGCGGCTGCGGTCTGTCGCCAGGCCTGCGGTCAGAGGCGCCATCACCACCATCATCACAGCGTAGGTCATCAGGATGCGCCCGGCCATGGCCTGAGTGCTGCCCACCGACACCACGTACAGCGGAATCAGGTAGAAGCAGACGCCGGTCAGCAAGATCTTCGCAGGCATCGCCGCCAGGCCGGTGACGAGCATGAAGCGTCGGTTCATCAGCAGCGCACCGATCTCGCGCAACTTGGGCAGGCGCACGGCCAAGCGGTCCGGCGCCGCGTGCGACGAGTCGGGCAGTTGCTGGATGACGAGCATCGAGCCGGCGGCCAGCAGCGCCGCAATGGCGAAGGTCGGCCGCAGGCCGATGTTGTCGGCCAGGATGCCGCCGATCGACGGGCCGCAGACCGTGGCGGCCATGATGGCGCCGACAAACAGCGCAAAGCTGCGCGCCCGCGTCGCCGGTGTGGCATGGTCCAGCACATAGGCCTGGGCGGCGACGAAGACGGCGGCGTAGCCCACCGCGCACAAGGACCGCCACAGCAAGAGGTCCAGCACGCTGTGCGCCAGCGCGGTGGCCACAAAGCCGACGGCAGCAACGCCAGCGCCCATCAGCATGGCGCGCCGCGTGCCCACCTTTTCAGCGTACACACCCATGAAAGGCTGGCCTATGGCGACGATCAGCATGAAGAGCGCAATCGGCAGCCCCACCACCAGCTGCGGCGAGAGGCCGGGCACGGGCACCAGCAGTTGTGTCACGTAGCCGGGCAAGAAAGAGCGCGTGAGCTCTTCGGCCAGGATGAACACGAACAGCGGCGCGCGCACCTTGCTCAGCTGTGTTTCCTGGTCGGGCCCGGCGGGTTGACCGACGCCGAAGCGGCAACGCCGCGCCAGCGCTTGCAGCCCGGCCTGCGCGGCCACCAGCCCTGGCGCACGTTCGTGTGCCGGCCCGCAGCGGCTGGCCTCGATCTCTCGCGCCAACGCCCCATAGGCATTGTTCACACGCGCCAGCGTGGCATCCATCAGCTGCAGGAGCGACCCGAAAGTCTGCTCGCCGCGCTCACGCCGCTTGGCTGCGAAGTTGCCTGAGGCGCCGCGTTCGAAAGTGGCGCCCAGTTCTCGCAACGACGCCTCGAGCTTGGCGCCGGCAATGAAGTGAAGCAACTCCAGCGTGAAGAACAAGGCGACCACCAGCACGACGATGACATCGAACATCATGTCCAGCACCAGTTCGTCAAAGAAACGCACGTCCACACCCATGTGCAGCACGCCGAGCGGGGTGTCGCCGTTGACGATGGGCATCGAGACGATGTACTGGTCACCCACCCGCCGGTGCGGCGCGGTCGCCTCTGGCGTCTTCAGCAGGGCGAGGACTGCGGGGCTGCTGAAATAGGCCTCGGCACCCTGGGGCGCCGGGCCCTTGCGGTGACGCACGGAGCCTTTGTCGTCGGTGAGGGCGAAGGACGTGATCTCGGGCGAGTCCTCCTTGACCTCATCGAAGCTCGCCGTCACGCCAAAGAGCTGGTCAAAGTCGACCCCGCTGTCGACAGCCTTGGACACCAGCGCGCGCATCGACGCGCCAACGCCGGCCACCTTGGCCGCCATCTGCGGCGCCAGCGCCGTCTCAAAGGCGCGCTGCGACAAGTAAGCATTGACCAGCAGCGCGATGAACACCACCAACGTCACCACGCCGGCCAGGCGCAGGTAGATGGCGCGCAGGTAGGCAGCGTTCATGACGATGCTGGGCGCTGCAAACGCTGGCGCAAGTCGGCGATCTCGCGCTCGGCACCTTGGGTGGACTGGATGAATCGCTGGATGGCCGCTCCGAAGGGTCCGCGCACCGACATGCTGCCGGCACGCTGGGCGTCCCCTGCGCGCAGTGCGGCTTCCACGCTGCGCAGGTCCAGCGTCAGGCGTCGCGTCACCAGCACCACCGCCAG
>JANNEX010000374.1:0-6759 GCA_031379155.1 Rubrivivax sp. | reverse complement strand
GCGCGTGCGTTCATCGAACGGTCGTAGAGCTGGAAGCCGCCGCGGCCGGCGGCCTTGGCACGGTACATCGCGGTGTCGGCGTTCATCAGCAGGGTGTCGATGTCGGTGCCGTCCTCGGGGTACAGCGCGACGCCTATGCTGCCGCCGACAAAAACTTCGGTGCCCTGCACGGTGATGGGTTCGGCCAGCGCGTTGACCAGGCGTTTGGCCACTGAAGCGGCCATCTCCGGGTCGCTCAGGTCGGTCAGCAGCACCGTGAACTCGTCGCCGCCCAGCCGCGCGATGCTGTGCGGCGCCTGGTCGGTGGTCTGGCGCGACAGCGTGTCGTGCGCGCGCAGCGTGCTGCCCAGGCGGGCGCTGGCCACGCGCAGCAGTTCGTCGCCGGCCTTGTGGCCCAGCGTATCGTTGACACGCTTGAAATTGTCCAGGTCCACAAACATGATGGCCACGCGGCGGCCCTGGCGTTCGGCCTGGGCGAGGGCCTTGACCAGCTGCTCGTTGAAGAGCAGCCGGTTGGGCAGGCCGGTCAGCGGGTCGTAGTAGGCCAGGCGGCGAATCTGCTCTTCGGCGTCCTTGCGCAAGGTGATGTCGTGCAGCGCACCGGCCAGGCGTGCGGCGCAGCCGTCGCTCTGGTGCTCGACAACCTCCACCTGCTGGTGCACGTGGCGCACGGTGCCAGCGGGCAGGACCACGCGGTAGTCGATGGCGAAGCCTTCGCCGTTGGACACCGCGCGCGCGCAGGCCTGGGCCAGGCGCTGGGTGTCGTCGCGGTGCACGGTGCTGAAGAAGACCGTGGCCGGCCACTCGGCGACGTCGCGCTGATGGCCGAGGATGCGCCAGGCCTGTTCCGACGGCGTCAGCCGGTCTTGGCGCAGGTCCCATTCCCAGTCGCCCATCTCGCCGATGCGCTGGGCGTTGGACAGCCGGCGCTGGCTTTGCTGCAAGTCGTTGATGGCCGAGCTGGCGCGCAGCATGTAGCGCACGCGGTGCGGCAGCACGGTCCAGTTGATGGGCTTGGTGATGAAGTCGGTGGCACCGACCTCGAAGGCGCGTTCGATGGAGCCGGTGTCGTCCAGGCCCGTCATCATGACCACCGGCACGCCGGCACCACCAGGCAGCTGCCGCAGCTCGCCGCAGGCGGTGAAGCCGTCCATCACCGGCATGCTCACGTCCAGCAGCACGAGGTCGGGCATCTGCTGCCGCATGGCTTCAAGCGCCAGCTCGCCATTGCCGGCCTCGACGACCTGGAAGCCGGCCTTGGTCAAGGTGGCGCGCGTCAGCCGCCGGCCGCCAGCGTCGTCATCGACAACGAGGATGCGGGCCTGGGCGCTCATTGCGCAACCTCCGTGCTTTGCACTGCGGTGTGGCCCTTCGGGCGGCCGTGCGGGCTCACACGGTTTCCTTCATCTGGGCGCGCAGCTGCGGCCGCAGCCGCTCCAGCATCGCTTCGATGGCCGCCACCACGTCCTGCGCCTCGGTCAGCCCGCCGGACTTGCCCAGACGTTCGGCACGCCGGCACAGTTCGCCCACCGACTTGGCGCCGACGTTGAAGCTGGCCGACTTCAGCGCGTGCGCCTGCTGGCCCAGTTGCTCGCCGTGGCCCTTGGCCAATGCGTCCTTCATGGCCGACAGCTGCAGCGGCGATTCGTCCAGGTACATCTGGATCACCTCGCACAGCACCGAGCCGTCGTCGTCCACGGCGCGGATGTTGTTCAGCGCCGCCTGGTCCAGCATGCTGTCGCGCGATTCGGTGGGCCGCGGCGCGCTGGCCGCTGTGGCGCCGCTGTCGGCGGCTTCGTGGTGCACGCGGTCGGCGGGCAGCCAGCGCGCCAGCGCCGCCGCAAGCTGGGCCCGCGTGTAGGGTTTGGCGAGATGGGCGTCCATGCCCGATGCCAGGCAGTCGGCGGCGTCACCGACCAGTGCGTTGGCCGTCAGCGCCACGATGGGCAGGCGCTCTGCGCCGGTGCTGGCCTCACGCTCGCGGATGGCGCGCGTGGCGGCATAACCGTCCATCACCGGCATCTGGCAGTCCATCAGCACGATGTCGTAGCCGCCCTCGGCGCAGGCGTCCAGCGCGGCCTTGCCGTTGGGCACGATCTCGTACTCGCAGCCCAGCGCCTTGAGCATGTTGCGCGCCACCACCTGGTTGACGCCGTTGTCCTCGGCCAGCAGCACACGCGCCCGGATGCGCGGCAGGTGTTTGCCCAGCGGTGCACTCGTGCGGGCCGCCTGCACCTCGCCCAGCGACTGCGCCAGCGCGCGGAAAAGCTCGGTGCGCTTGACCGGCTTGGACAGGTAGGCGCCAATGCCGCTGGCGCGCGCCCGGCTGAGTTCTTCGGGCGAGTGCAGCGAGGTGACCAGCACCATCTGCGTGCCCGCCAGGCGCGGGTCGTTGCGCACCGCGTTGGCCAGCGCGATGCCATCCATGCGCGGCATCTTCATGTCGATGACGGCGATGTCGAAGGCTTCGCCGCGGTCGCACGCCCTTTGCATCTGCTCAAGCGCATCGACGCCGTCGACCGCGCTGGCACTGAGCATGCCGCCCGCAGTGACGTGAAATTCCATGATCTCGCGGTTGGTGGCGTTGTCGTCCACCACCAGCACGCGGCGGTTGACCAGCACGGCGGGGCTGGGCACCGGCGGCAGGCTCTGCGCTGCCTGCAGCGGCAACGTGAACCAGAAGGTCGAGCCTTCGCCCGGTGTGCTGTCGACGCCGATGGTGCCGCCCATGATCTCGACCAGGCTGCGGCAGATGGCCAGGCCCAGGCCGGTGCCGCCAAAGCGCCGCGTGGTCGAGCCGTCAGCCTGCTCGAAGGCCTGGAACAAGCGTGCGCTGGTGGCCTGGTCGATGCCGATGCCGGTGTCGTGAACCGAGAAGCGCAGCGTGTGCGCATCCTGTTGCTGCACGTCCACCACGACCTCGCCGCTGTCGGTGAACTTGATCGAATTGCCGATCAGGTTGGTCAGCACCTGGCGCAGGCGGAAGGGGTCGCCCTGCACCGCGTTTGGAAGCTGCTCGTCAATGCGGCAGGCGATCTCCAGTTGTTTGACGTGCGCGCGCGGCGCCAGCAGCTGCACCACGTCTTCCACGGCTTGGTAGAGGTCGAAGTCCAGGGTCTCGGTTTCGAGCTTGCCGGCTTCGATCTTCGAGAAGTCCAGGATGTCGTTGAGGATAGCCAGCAACGCTTCGCCCGAGCTGCGCACCGTCTCCACAAAGGGGCGCTGCTGCTCGTCCAGCGGCGTCTCCAGCAGCAGCTCGGCCAGCCCCAGCACACCGTTCATGGGCGTGCGGATCTCGTGGCTCATGTTGGCCAGGAATTCGCTCTTCGCGCGGCTGGCGTTTTCAGCCGCTTCCTTGGCCGCCAGCAGTTCCTTTTCGCGCTGCAGCAGCTTTTGTTCGGCGATGGCGCGGTGCGTGATGTCGAAGAACACCGTGTAGACACCGACGACGGTGCCGTCCTCGTTGATGTCGGGCACGTGGCGGCCGGAGTGCCAGACCTGGTTGCCGGCGCGGTCGACGCGCTGGCGCTCCAGCGGCACCGAATGGCCTTGCAGGGCATCGCGCAAGCGCGGCTCGATGTCGGCCCACACACGTGGGCCCACCACCTGGGGCACGGCTTGCCCGGTCACTTCGGCTTCGGTCTTGCCCAACCACTGTTCTTGCGCGCGGTTGATGTAGCGGTAGTGCATGTCGGCGTCGATGTAGGACACCGTGACCGGGATCTGGTCCATGATGATGCGCAGCCGGCGCTCGCCGCGCTGCGCGTGCAGCAAAGCCTCGTGCTCGGCGCTGACATCCGTGGCCAGCAGCTCGCAGCCCAGCAGCTTGCCAGCGCTGTCGCGATACGGCGTGATCTCCAGCTGCAACCAGCCCTCAAAGTCGTCTGTGCGCATGGGCCCAAGGCGCAAGCGCTGCGCCTGGCCGCCCAGCGCAGCCTGCAAGGCTGCCGCGGCTGCGTTGGCGTGCAGCGGGCCGAAGGCGCCGGCCAGGGGCTGGCCTTCGCAGTCGGCGGCGGTGGTCTGCAGCCACACGGCCAGGCTGGCGCTGATGGCGGTGCACAGCCCCTTGGCATTGACAACGGCGGCCATGCCTAGCGGCGGCAAGGGCCAGGTGGCGGCCAGGGACTGGGTGGCTGCCGCAGCGGCTGCGGCTTCGTCACGCGCGGTCTGCGCCAGGTTGTTGCCGCGGCGGCGCTGCATGATCTGCAGTTGCACCAGCAGGGCCAACACACCATAAGGCAGGGCCAGCCAGGGCCAGCCGACCTGGCCGATCATGTTCAGCCCCAGCGCAGCCAGCGTGCAGCCGGCCAATGCCAGGTGGATCAGCAGCACCGCATGGGACTGCGAAGCCGAGGGCGCCAGCGAAGCGGGCGGTGCGGAAACAGCAGTTGTGTTCATAGGACTCCCCAGGCGGTCTGCAGGCAGGGCCTTTGTGCGAAGTCGAACTCCGCGACCACGCCGTTGTCGAGTTCGAGGCGGTGCTCGATGCCGATGAGTTCGCCCATCACGCGGGCCACGCCCTTGCTGCCCACCAGCAGAGGCCGGTAGGCGAGTTGTTTCTTGATGCCGCGCACGGCGCGCGCGATGCGGTCGATGAACTCTGCGTCCGATTCGCCGCCTGGCGGCGTGCAGCGGGCTTCGAACGAGGCCTGCGTTTCTTCGATCGTGCGCAGGTTCCATTGGCCCAGGCTGCGCTCGGCGAACCCGGGCTCGATGATGATCGGCACGCCGGGCAAGGCCGCAGCGATGATGGCCGCCGTTTCGCGCGTGCGCAGGAGGTCACTGGTGACGATCAGGCCCACGGCTGGCTCCAGTTTTGCCACCTGGCGTGCTGCGGCAGCGGCCTGCTGGCGGCCCAGCGCCGTGAGCGGCACGTCAAGGTCGCCACCGCAACGCAGTCCAGCCATGTTGGGCGCGGTGGCGCCGTGGCGCACAAAGCGCAGCGGCAGTACCGCTTGGGGGCAGGGGACGGGGGCACGTCGTTTTTCACGCATGGCTCATGAGCAAATGTCGCTTGGCTGCTTTGCTCATACGCCCTCGGGGGGCTGAGGGCCGCGGCTCCAAGTCCGCCTGCGCGGACCTGGACGGCCCGAAGGCCAATCGCCTCTGGCGATTGGCGGCGGCAACGCCGCCTGGGGGCGCGCTCACCGCAAGGCCTCCAGCGGTGCGAAAGGGATAGGACTGCCCGGGAAGGCGTCGCGGCCGGCAGCGTGCAGCACGCTCCATTCGCGGCTTTCAGGCGCCTGGCCGGCCAGCCAATCGCGGATGAAGGCGATGTGGTTGCGGTCGGCCAGCAGCGGCGTGTGGCCGGTGTCGGGCACGTGCATGACCTGCACGTCCTTGCCCTGGCGCATGCGGCGAATCGTAGGTCCGAAGAGCGCGTCAGACTGCATGCCATGAATCAGCAGCACGGGGCACTGCACCGCCCGCCATTGCGGCCACTGCGACATGCTGGTCTGGGCCTGGCTGCGATAGGCTTGCATCGCGCGCACGTCGTGGCGGTAGACGCGGCCACCTTCGTCTTCGCTCCAGCGCGTCTGGTGGAAGCTCAGGTTGAAGCGGATGTCGTCGCTGACCGGGCCGTCGTTCTTGCTCGAGGCGCCAACCCGCCGCAACAGCTCGGCGGGGTCGCGGAAAACATAGTGGCGGGCAATCGTTTCGGCGCGCCGCTTGCGCCGACGGGCCGGGATATAGGGTCCGACGTCGTTGAGGATCAGCCGCTCCACCAGCTCAGGATTTCGGGCCATCAGTTCGATGCCGGCGCTGCCGCCCATCGACGAACCCAGCAGCGTCACCGGCGCGCCGCCCAGGCGGTGGATAAGCTGGCGCAACTGTTCGGCATAGGTAGCCAGTGAATAGTCCTGCTCCGAGGCCAGCCAGCCCGAGCGGCCACGACCCAGCCAGTCCATGCAGATGACCCGGTAGTGGTCGCACAGGTCCGACGCCAGGTAGTGGAAGCGCATGGCCACATTGGCCACGCCGCCACAGCACAGCAGCACCGGGGCTTGGGCGGGCCCCCACTCGGTGTAGGCGGCCACCGCCGCGTAGGGCTTCTTCAAGCGCCGGGGCGTGCCTGGCTGCAGGCGCGTGGGGTGTTCGTATTCAAAGTGGCACAAGCGGAACTGGCCATGAAAGCGCCCGACGACGCGGCTGGCCAGCCCCATGTACTCCTTCCAGCTGTTCAGCGTGCGGCTCTGGCCGCGCACCGGGGGTTCCCAGGCCGCGTCGACGAGTTCGCCGGGCACGGTGTCGCCGCCGGCCGGGTTGCGGGCAATGATGGCCAGGTTGGTTTTCACGGCCGGCCTGCGGCGGCGAAACCGCAAAGGCTGGTGGTGCAGGCCTGACGGCCGGCGTCGTCTTGCATGAGAAGAGTCCTGATCGGGTTCATTGGCCTCGCCCTGCGGCCCCTGGGGGCGGCTGGGCGAGGCCCTGGCGGTCGAGTCCGGCGGGGCCGTCCTTGACCATGCAACAACTGGTGTATCGGTGCGGGCGCCACCAGACTTGAGCGGTTGAGCCGGCCGTATTCCGCCTCTTGCCTGCCAAACGGACCATCAAGATGCCCGTACCGGGGCCGAAAACAGCTTCATTGCCCACGGGTGCCCCTTCCGAGGGCACGGAGAGCACAACGATGGATTCGACCCGAACCCGCATGATCGCGGTGGCCGTCACGGTCTGCGGCTTTGCCGTGGGTATGGCCGGCTTGCTGAACTACTTCAAATACCGCACCACCGCCAACCGCATCGTCACCGAGCGGCTGGT
>JANNEX010000316.1:0-1861 GCA_031379155.1 Rubrivivax sp. | reverse complement strand
GGGACGAGCTGAACATGCCCAAGCACGATCTCAACACCATTCTGTCCACACGCGACTACCGCCAGAACGCCGCTTGGGCGGTGGCCGTGCAGGCGCAGGCCGGCGCGCCGCACAGCCTGGCCGCGCTGGCGCACGCATTGCGCGAGCCGCGCTTCGTGCTCTACCTGGGCCGCAAGTGCTGCCCGCCCGCGGCGCCACTGGCCCCGGTGGTCCACGAAGCTGAATCGGCGCATGCCGCTTTGGTGAGCTATCTGGCCTACCTGGCTGGGGCCGACCCGCCCGCCACCCTGCGCAGCCTGGCCTGGACTGACGGCATGCAGGCCGGTGTGCCCGCGCACCTGAGCACGCCGCGCAAAGACCGCCTGATCCGCCGCCGTGGCTGGTTGTTTGGCGACCGCACAGAACACATCGCCCTGCTTGCAGAGGACGACTGACCATGCACCTCAGCCTGATCACCCCCACGCCCGGCCATGAACGTAACGCCGCACATGAGTGGACAAGCGGCGCCTACGCTGAACACCAATGGCTGTGGCGCTTTCTACCCGCACCACCCGGCACGCCGCGCAGCTTTCTGTTCCGCCGTCGCGACGTGGACGGCTTACCACGCTTCTACGTCGTGTCTGACCGCGAACCTGCAGGCCCGTCGCCGCACTGGCAGGTGCAGAGCAAACCCTACGCCCCCGAACTCGAGGCTGGCGACACGCTGGCTTTCGATCTGCGCGCCAACCCGGTGGTCACCACCCGCAACGCCGCCGGCAAAACGGCGCGGCATGACGTGGTGATGCAGGAAAAGACGCGGCTGCTGAAAGAGCGCAACCTGGCTTGCTGGGGCGATTGGTCAACGGGCGACAGGCCCGCGCTGCCCGAGCTGATTCAAAGCACCTGCAGCGCCTGGCTGCAAGCGCGCTGCCTGCGGCTCGGCGTCGCCCTGGACTCGGCCACGCTGCGTGTCGAAGGCTACGAGCAGCACCGTGGCAAGGGTGGTGATCTGCGCATCACCACCGTCGACTTCAGCGGGCACTTACAGGTGGTCGACGCCCAGGCATTGCGCCAGGCGCTGTTTGCGGGCGTCGGCCACGCCAAGGCCTTCGGGTGCGGCTTGTTGCTGGTTCGGCCAAGCGCATGAGGCATGAGGCATAAGAAATGCGCCGCCTGTACTCATTGGCGCCCCTCCCGCCAGCATCTGAAGTAAGCTGAACCGCCTGTCCGCAGCCACGGAGCCCCACCATGCACACCCTCACTGACGATGAAGTCAAACGCAATCCGCTGAGCCCGCTTGAAGACGCGCTGCGGGGTGAGTCCACCCTGGTCACCGCTGACGGGCAGGCCGTGATGCTGGCCATCGCGCTCGGCGCCAAGGCCAGCACGCCGGCCGCTCTGCTGGACCTGGCCGCACAGCTGTACGACAGTGGACAGATCAGCCTGGGCCGCGCCGCAGAGATCGCCGGGCTGGGCTACGGCGAAATGATGGATGAGCTGGGTCGTCGCGGCATTGCCACCATTCGCCTGCAACCCGGCGAACTGGAGCGGGAGCTTGCCGCCTTTGGGCCCTGACCCGCAGGCTGCTGCGGCGCTGCGGGTCGTCGTCAGCGATTCAGGGCCTCTCATCT
Organism: Rubrivivax sp.; assembly: GCA_031379155.1. Taxonomy (GTDB): domain Bacteria; phylum Pseudomonadota; class Gammaproteobacteria; order Burkholderiales; family Burkholderiaceae_C; genus Rubrivivax. The sequence continues at coordinate 251 of JANNEX010000316.1, read as the reverse complement.
GCCTGGGGCGGCTTGACCTGCTGAGCCTGTTGCCGGCCCTGTTTGCAGACGTTCAGGTGCCCGACCAGGTGCTGCGCGAATGCGCCGCGCGCCCGGGCAACGACGATGCAGCGCGCATCAACGCGGCTATCGCAAACGGCTGGCTGAAGCCCTGCGGCCTGCAGACCCTGGCTGACGGGCCGCTGGGCCGTGGCGAACGTGCCGCCATAACCCGCGCACTGGCCATTGGCGCCGGTTTGCTGACCGACGAC
>JANNEX010000280.1:0-7332 GCA_031379155.1 Rubrivivax sp. | reverse complement strand
CGCAGCGCATACGCCAGGGCTTCAAGATACGCGTCCTCATCGGCGTAGTGTTGGTTGGGCTGGAACAAGGCCACCACACCAGGAGAGGCCGAGTTCATGAACATATGCGTGGCGCCATGCCGGGCCGCGGCGGCCTTCAGGTGCGCGATGTCCTTGTGCAGCGGCTCCAGCGTCTTCACGGCAATGGGCCCCACACAGCACGGCCGGCGGTAGCTGGGGGTGCCGCCGCTGCGGCGCAGGCGGTCCATGAAGCCGGGGTAGTCGGTCAGGTCGGCCGGCGTGCGCCGCGGGCTGTCGCCGTCGAAACCGGTGTAGCGGTCCTTGATGTAGGTGGCGTAGCTGATCTTGCTCATCTCGCCGTCGCTGACTATGTCCACCCCCACCACCACCTGGCGCGCCACGCAGGCGTCGATGGCAGCGGCCATGATGGCGTCGAAGGTCTCCTCGTCGATGGGCTCACCCTTCTCGCGGGCGAAGATTTGGTCGACGACCGGCTGGCTGCGCGGCAGGCTGCCGACGTGGGTCGTGCGGATGCGGTTGTGGGTCGGGGTGTTCTGCATTGGCGACACGATAGGTTTGCTGGGAAAGAAAAAAAAGGGCCGGACAGTGCCGGCCCCGCCCTTGCCGAGTCAACGGCCGATCACATGAACTTGTAGCCCAGCTTCACGCCAAAGGTGCGCGGCGCAGCGGCGCTGTTTTGCATGGTGCTGCCGCCGCCCCACACGAAGCGGTTGATGACCAATGTGTTGCTGGCATTGTCGACGAAGGCCTGCACGTTCAGCATGTCGTTGACTTTCCAGTTCAACTTCAGATCGGTCTTGGTGTACGAGCCTTGTTTCTCGGCTTCGACGTTGTAGATCTGACCGTAATAGCCGCTGCTGAAATTGACCACCACCATTGGCGTGATGCTGCCCATGCCGCCCAGGCCGATGGTGTAGGCCGCAGACAGCGAGCCCGAACGATCGGCGGCGTACGGGATCTTGTTGCCCGTCAGGTCGCAGCCGAAAGCCTGCGGGATGCCGTTCACGCCGGTGCCGTTCACCAGCCCACACTTGTAGCCGGGCGCGAAGACGCGGGTCTGGCCGGCTGGCGCGATGGTCACACCGTTGACCACCGTGGCCGCGGTGCCCGGGCTGTCGATCAGCTGGGTGATGGCAATCGGCCCGGGCGCGTCGGGAAAGCTGGTGTACTTGGCGTCCTGCACCGACAGCGTGGCGCCCAGCGTGAATTCGCGCGTCACGCGCCATTCGCCTTCCAGCTCCACGCCGTTGGCCTTGGCCTTGGCGGCGTTGAACAGCAGCGAGGCGGTGGTGAGGCCGACGGGCACCTGACGCTGTTCTTGCTGGTCGGTGTAGCGGTTCATGAAAGCCGCCACGTTGAACTGCAGCGTGTTGTTCAGGAAGCGGTTCTTCGAGCCGATTTCAACGGCCGTCACTTCCTGCGGATTGAAGGTGCGGGTGGCCTCGCTGTTCATGGCTGCCTGGCTGCCGTTGAAGCCGCCCGAGCTGAAGCCCGTGCTGTAGCTGATGTACAGCAGTTGGCTCTTGCTCAAGCTGTATTCGGCAGCCAGGCGGCCGGTGGCCTTCTTGAACTGTACGGGCGAGTAGGTGGCACCGAAGAAGGTGTTGTTGCCGACCCCGCCGCAGTTGGCACCCGGTGCCACGAGGCCTGCGGGAAAGCCGGTCACCGCCGGCCCGCAGTTGGTGACACCCGCACTGCCGAAAGCGGCGTCGCCAGCAACCAGGTTGTCCAGCGACGTGAAGGCCGGGTCAGGGTCCGCAAGGTTGGCGCTGATGGGCACCACCGAGTTGCGGTTGGCGAACTTGAACTTCTTCTTGTCTACCGTGTAGCGCAGGCCCGCAGTGAGCTTTAGATCGGTGGTGGCTGCAAAGCTCAATTGTCCGTATGCGGCAGTGGATTCGGTTTCGGCTACCGCCGTGTCTGCACTGCCGTTGCCCACAGAGCGGCGAAGCGACTGGAACACGCCCAGCTGGTCGGTTTTGTCCTTGTAGAAGTACACGCCGGCCACATAGCCGAAGGGGCCTGTGCTTTCAGACAGGAGCTGCACTTCCTGCGAGAAGCTCTTGTTCTTGGTGCGGGTGTAGCTGACGGCAATGGATTCACGCGAGAAATCCTGGTCGACCGAGCGAAGCACCGAAAAATCAGAGTAGCCAGTGATGGACTTGAGCGTGAAGGCATCGAAGCGGTACGACGCGTCCGCCGTCAGGCTCAGGTCCGACAGCTTCTGCTGAGACTGGTAGTCGTTTTCCACACGCCAGCGGTTGCCCGGGCTGTAGATGGGCCGGCCGATGTCGGCCGTGGTGCCCGAGGCGGCACCACCCGGGATGCCCAAGGTGCGGGTGCAATCGGGGGTGCCATCGACCAGGCCGCCACGGCCATTCAGCGAGTAGAAGGTGCTGTTCATCAAGGGCCGGCAGGTGCCGTTCAGGTAGGTGCCCTTCTGGAAGTAGCTGAAATCGCCAGCGCCGTTGCCGCGCTGCTCGGTGCTGTCGACTTTGATGAAAGCGTCGAAGCGGTTGTCGGGCTTGAAACGCACCGATGCGCGGAAGTAGCGCAGGTCTTGATCGAACAGGTCGGCCGCAGGGTTGAAGTCGTTCTTCACATAGCCGTCGGATTTGTCATACGCAGCGGCCAGGCGAATGGCCACCGTGGGCGCCACGGGGATGTTGCCCACGGCCTCCAGGCGCATGCGTTTGAAGCTGCCCAGCAGCACGCTGCCCTCGGCGCTGGTGTCGCCCAGTTCAGGCCGCGCCGTGGTCAGCACGATGTTGCCGCCGAAGGTGTTGCGGCCGAACAGCGTGCCTTGCGGGCCGCGCTGCACTTCCACCCGCTCCAGGTCGACGAAGCTGGCCAGAGCCTGACCCGGCCGGCTCTTGTAGATACCGTCGATGAAGAACCCGATGGTGGTGTCGGCATTGGCTTGGACCGCCTCGGTGCGCACGCCACGCATCGCTGGTCGCGCGTCTGAACCCGAACGTCCGAAACTGAAGCCGGGTGTCAGGCCTTCAAACTGGCCGATGTCGTAGATGTTGCGCTCGGCCAGCTTCTCGGCCGACAAGGCGGTGACAGAGGTGCTGACCTTCTGCTGGTCTTCGATGCGGCGCGTGGCGGTGACGGTGACGGTGCTCAGCTCGCCCGAGTCGGCTGCAGGTGCGGCAGGGGCGGTTTGCGCAAATGCCGCGCCAGCACCCACCAAGCCCCAGGTACCAAGAGCCAGCGCCATGGCGCGGGACAGCGGTGAGGGCACCAAACGGGACGCATTCATCATCGTGGTTCTCCAGGCGCGACGGCGCAGGGTGGGGTTGAAAAATCCCGGCGTCGCATGCATCCGCCAGGGTTGCAAGCGTATGCAAGTCGGCGCAGAATCGCCTCGCGGGAAACCCTAATTTTCCGCCGCCGTGTGGCTTTGCGTCTACAACCTGCTTGTACAAAAGCCAGCGCGGTGCGCCTGCACGGGCATTTCATCCGCACCCTACAACCTGCAACCGGACCCCAAGTGATGACGAGCCAACCACACCCCACGCTGGCACAGATGAAGGCCGATGTCTGGCGGCTGATGCAGCGCCTGCCCGGCCCCGATGTGGCTGCAGCGCTGCGCGAACAAGTGGCGCCCGACGCGTCCTGGTTCGTGTCGCATCCTTTCAACGAGCTGGTCGGCCCGGCAGCAGTGGCCGAACAGTTCTACGCCCCGCTGCAGGCGGCTTTCCCAGACCTCGAGCGGCGCGCCGATCTCTTCTTCGGCGGCGAGTGGATCAGCCCGCCGCCCGGCGAGGTCGGCCACGCCCCGCCCGAGTTGCGCGGCGAAGGTTGGTGGGTGACCACCACGGGCCACTACCTGGGCACCTTCAAGCAGCCGTGGCTCGGCATCCCCGCGACCGGCGAGCCCGCCGCGTTGCGTTTCGGCGAGTTCTACCGCTGGGAAATGCAGGCAGATGGCGTGGGCCGCATCACCGAGGCCCGCGTGCTTCTGGACATCGTCGACCTGGCACGTCAAGCCGGGCGCCGCATCCTGCCGCCCAGCAGCGGGCTGGAGTGGCTGGTGCCCGGGCCGGCCCCGCACGACGGCCTGCTGCTAAGCGCCACCGATCCGGCGCAGGGCATTGAGAGCACGCGGCTGACGCTGGAGATGTTTGCTGGTTTGTGGCGTTTCGACGGCAAGAACCTCGACTCGATGGACATGCCACGCTACTGGCACAAGAACATGATGTGGTACGGGCCGGGCGGCATCGGCAGCATGCGCGGCGTGGGCGGCTTCCAGCGCCACCACCAAGCCCCTTTCCTGCACGCCTTCCCCGACCGTGGCAGCCCCCACCACCTGCCGCGCGGCCACCGCTCGCGCGTCGCCGAGGGGCCTTATGTGGGCTCGACCGGCTGGCCCAGCGTGCGCGGCACGTTCACCGGTGACTACCTCGGCATCAAGGCCACGGGCAGGCCGATCCACATGCGCGTGATGGACTGGTGGCGCAACGACGGCACGCTGCTGACCGAGAACTGGGTCCTGATCGACCTGCCGCACCTGATGCTTCAAATGGACGTCGACCTGTTGGCGCGTTTGCGCGATTGAGTGCTGCGGGCCAGCCGCACGCGCCGTGCCGTGGGGCGTTGCGGTCAACCGGCCGGGACTCGCGGGTTTTCAAGTATGCATACGCATGCGGTCCTGGCGATAACATTCATCCATGGCAGATCAGCGCGTCGACATCAACTTGATCAGCATCGGGTACGGGGCGGGGGCCGCATGAATGCCGCTCTCTGGAACCAGCTGCCCGAAGTGCGCTCGCCGGTCGGTCGCACCGCAGCCGACGTGCTGGCAGAAGGGCCTCGCAGGCAGGTGCTGCCGGGCTTTGAGTCTGGATACCGCGACATCGTCGATTACATCGTGCGCTGCACCCACCGCATCTGGGAACAGAAGGACATCGGCTTGTGCCGCACCCACTACGCCGACAGTTGCGTGATGCACACCCTGAACGGTCCCAGCTGCGGCATCGAAAACGTCGTGCAGGGCACGCTGTCGGCGCTGTCGGCTTTCTCCGACAGGCAGGTCGTGGCTGAAGACGTGATCTGGAGCGAAGACGCGCCGGGGCTTTTCTACTCGTCCCACCGCATCACCAGTCGCTCGACACACGAGGGCGTCGATGCGCTGTACGGCGCCGGCACGGGCCGCGCCCAGATGGCCACCACGGTGGCTGACTGCGTGGTGCGCGACAACCTGATCGTCGAGGAATGGCTGTTCCGCGACAACGCGCGCGCCGCCCTGCAGATGGGCCATTCGCCGCGCGCGGTGGCCATCGCGCAAGCCGAGGGCGACCGCGTGGGCGACCCAGCCCGCCACGCCTGGCGGCAAACGTGGATCGACCGGGTGCGCAACCAGACCCCGCAGCGGCCTGACGCCGACCACCCCGCAGCGGGCCCGGCAAATCTGCTCGCGCTGGCCTTGCGCCAAGACCTGTACGGCGAGGCCGCGAGCCAGGTGTCGCCGAGCATCGAGGTGAACTGGCCGACCGGCCGCCACGGCTGGGGCCGGGGTTACTGGGTCGGTTGCCTGGTGCAATTGCGTGCCCATTTGCACCACTTTGCGCTGGCCATCGACCACTGGGCCGCGCGCCCGCTACCGCACGGTGACGTCGCCGTCGCGCTGCGTTGGTCGGCCTGCGGCGAGCATGCCGGCACGGGGCCGTGGGGGCCGCCGACGGGGCGCGAGATCCTGGTCGCCGGCAGCAGCCACTATGTGCTGCGACAGGGCCGCATCGTGCGCGACCAAACCGTGTTCGACGAGCTGGCCGTGCTGCGCCAGGTGCATGGCGGCCTGGGCGCGCAGGCACCGGTCGGGGGTGCGCGGTGAACGGCGCCACCGCGGCTGCCACCGCAGCTGCCACCCCGGCCGCCACCACGGTGGCTGGCACCGACGCATGGGCCGTGCTGCAGCAGCTGTTGTGCGGGCAGGCCGCTGCCGCAGAGGGGCTGGCGAATGCCTTGCGCGTCGACGCATACGGCCTCACCACTTTCGGCCGCACCGACGCGCTCGACCTGTTCGCCCGCTGTCCGCTGGCCATTTCAAGCGACGCGCAGGTGCTGGTGTCGCCGCAGGCCATTGCGGTCATCGACGACATGGCCGACGGCCGCAGCGTCGCTGCCTTTGTCGACCTGGTTGACGGCGTGGTAGCCCGCCTCTGGGTGGTTGCCGCCACGGAGAAGGGCGCCACCGCCGAGCCCGCCGTGGCGGTGGCCCGCGACGACTTCATGAGCCAGTTGCGTCAGCACTGCCAAGGTGACCCGACTGACCACCCGGGCTTGCAGGCCGGCGCCTGGCCCGGCATCGTCGAACTCGGCCTGGCCACGCTTGGCGCGCTGGTCGCGCTGCCAATGCCGCCTGCGGCCAGCAGCAGCCAGGTCTGGGTGATGCGTGCCTTCAGCAGCGGCCCGTCGGTGGCCGCGCTGTATTGGATGCGCGTGCATGCCACCACACTGCCGCGCACGGCGCACCACAGGCTGGCCCTGGCGGTCAACCACCCGTTCGAAGACGGGGGACACCGCCAGGCAGCGCCCGCGCACCGCCGGCTGGCCCTGTCCGACCCCTGGTCCGAACCTGCGCCGGTGTCGTTCTGACGGCCGGTCGCCCGCAACCCCGCGCCGCCCGCCCCACACCCCAAAGGAGACGTTCGTGATCCGCCACCTCAAACGCGGCCAAAGCGCCGCTGCCCACGCCGACGCCGACGCCAAGGTGCGCAGCACCGTCGAAGGCATTCTCAAAGACATTGAGGCCCGTGGCGACGACGCGGTGCGGCACTACTCACGCCAGTTCGATCAGTGGGACCCGGCCGATTTCACCTTGTCGCAGGGCGCCATCGAAGCCGCCGTGAAGCAGCTGAGTGGGCGAGAGGTCGACGACATCCGTTTCGCGCAGACGCAGGTGCGCGGCTTTGCGCAGATCCAGCGTGATTCGATGCGCGATGTCGAGGTCGAAACACTGCCCGGCGTGGTGCTGGGCCACAAGCACATCCCCGTCAATGCCGTGGGTTGCTACGTGCCGGGCGGCAAGTACCCGCTGATCGCCTCGGCCCACATGAGCGTGCTGACGGCCAAGGTGGCCGGCGTGCCGCGCATCGTGGCGACCGCGCCGCCGTATCAGGGCGCGCCGCATCCGGCCATCGTGGCGGCCATGCACTTTGCAGGGGCCGACCAGATCCTCGTGCTGGGCGGCGTGCAGGCGGTAGCGGCCATGGCCATCGGCACGCAAAGCGTGCAGGCCGTGGACATGCTGGTGGGCCCGGGCAACATGTTTGTTGCCGAAGCCAAACGGCAGCTCTACGGCCG
>JANNEX010000272.1:0-2455 GCA_031379155.1 Rubrivivax sp. | reverse complement strand
CAGCGGCGACTACCCGCGTTACCAGTGGACGCGCAACCAGGTCGCCATCACCGGCGCCACCGGGCCCGCCTACACCCCGCCCGCGCTCACGCTGGCCGACAGCGGCGCGGTGTACGGCGTGATCGTCTACAACGGCGCCGGTCTGGTGTTCAGCCAGGGCGCGGTGTTGACGGTGGCGGCGTTGGTGGCACCCACCGTGACCCAGCAGCCGGCCAACGTGACGATTGCGCCCGGCCTGCCGGCCAACCTCTGCATGGCGTTTGGCGGCACGCCGCCGTTCACGGTGATGATGCAACGATGGGACGGCACGCAATGGGCCGCCGTGGGGAGCTTCCCTATCGCCTCGACCGGCGGGTTCTGTACCTCCACGCCCAACCTGCAACTTGCCGACAACGGCGCGCAGTTTCGTTTCATTGCCAACAACGGCGCCGCGACCGAGGCGACGACCAACGCCGTCACGGTGACGGTCGCGGCACCGCCGCCGCCTGTCAGTCGGCTGGCGCTGGTGGCCAACAGCAGCGCCAACACGCTGTCGATTCTTCGGGCCGATCCAGGCACTGGCGCGCTGACAGCCATTGGCAGCACCGGCGCGGGTGCCTTCCCCTACGCCGTGGCCATCACGCCGAATGGCTTGTTTGCATTCGTCACCAACCTCGTTGGTAACAACGTCTCTTCGTACAGCATCGACGCTGCCACCGGGGCCGTCGCCTTGGTCGGCATCTCGGTGAACAGCGTCAACCCCTACGGCATTGCGATGGACCCGCTGGGGCGTTTCACCTGGGTCGCCAACTACTCGGCCTCCACCGTGTCGGCGTACAGCATCAACGGCGCCACGGGCCAGCTTGCGGCGGTGGGCTCACCCGTGGCCACGGGTTTGCTGCCTTACGCAGTGGCGGCGCACCCCAGCGGCAACTATGTCTATGTAGCCAATGAGTTGGGCAACAGCGTGTCGGCATTCAGCGTCAACACCAGCACCGGCGCCTTGACCTTGCTGGCGGGCACGATCGTGAATTCGGTCTTTCGGCCGCACGCCATCACGGTCCATCCCAGCGGCCGCTTTGTCTTTGTGGCGGAAAACGGCGGCAGCAGCATCGCGGCCTTTCGCGTCAATGCCAGCACGGGCGTTTTGTCGGCGCCGAGCTACGTCAATACGGGCACATCCCCCACGGCCGTGGCCGTGCATCCCAACGGCCAGTTCGTCTACGTGACAACGTCCCGTGGTGTGTCGACCTTTTCTGTCAATGGCAGCACGGGCGCACTGACGGAGATCGGCTCGCCCCTTGCCGCGGGTTCAGCCCCTGCAGGGTTGGCGATCGACGCCACCGGCGCCCACTTGTACGTGACCGATCAGGGCAGCAGCAGCACATCGGGCTTCAGCATCGACGCGACGACAGGCGCACTCACGTCACTGGGGGCGGCCGTCTCCACCGGCAGAGGGCCGGTAGGGATTGCCGTCACGCCCTGATGGCTGAGTTCGGGCATCGGACGCTGAAGGCAGTGGGCAAGGCTTTGAAGACTGCGGCCGGGGTTCGAGGCGCCGCAGTTAGCATCAAGCGGCCCGCCCCGGCTTTCGCTACCGCACCCGCCATGCAACTGCACCTCGCCGCCGCGCCCTGTTTCGTCGGCACCGATGGCCGCGTGCTGGCGCTGGCCGCACGCGACGCCGCACTGCTGGCCTGGCTGGCGCTGGAAGGGCCAACGCCGCGCCTGCGGCTGGCCGCCTTGCTGTGGCCTGACAGCGAACCCGACACCGCGCGCAATTCACTGCGCCAGCGCCTGTTCCAGCTCAAGCGGCAGCTCGGCGTGGCGCTGGTCAGTGGCAGTGCAACCTTGACCCTGGCTGCCGGCGTGAAGCATGACCTGATGGATTCCGACAGCGTGCTCGGCGAGTCTGAGCACGGCGTGGGTGCCGAGCTGCTGGCCTGGCTGGTGCAGCAGCGCGCGCGCCGCGCCGACCGCACGCGCGCCGCGCTGGTCGAATTGGCCGAGATGGCCGAGCGCGCGCAAGACTATGCCGACGCCTTGAACCACGCGCAGGAACTGCTGGCGCTTGAGCCCACGTCCGAAGCAGCGCACCGCCGCGTGATTCGCCTGCACTACCTGCACGGCGACCGCGCCACCGCGCTGCTCGCCTTCGACCGCTGCGAGCAGGTGTTGAAAGAAGAGGTCGGCGCCGCGCCCGCAGCCGAGACGTTGGCGCTGCTGGCCACCATCAGCGCGGCGCAGACGTATTCGCAGACGTGCTCGCAGACGCAGACTGACTCGCAGTCGCATGCGCGTGAGATGCCTGCGGTGGCGCAGGCCGTGCCCGCCAGCGTGCTGCTGCCGCCGCGCCTGATCGGCCGCGACAGCGAACTCGCGGCCCTGCACCAGGGCTGGCAGGCGGGCCATGTGGTGGTGTTGATAGGCGAGGCGGGCCTGGGCAAGACGCGGCTGCTGCAAGCCTTTGTCCAAG
>JANNEX010000271.1:0-5443 GCA_031379155.1 Rubrivivax sp. | reverse complement strand
GTCAGCCGCACCTACAAACACGACGGCAAGTCAGAGACGATTCGCACACCGCTGGTCACTGCGGTGTGGCCCAGCGGAGCCAAAGAGACTTTCTGGACCACCTTGCCCACGGGCGCGGACCGCGTCGCCAGCATCCAGCGGCCCAAGGACGCGCCCGGCCTGCAAGCCGACCTTGACAAGGCCAAGAAGCTTGCGCTCACGCGAGAGCGCGACGAGCAGCGCAACAAGGACGCCATTGCACGCGACGTGGCCAGGGCATCCGCGCGTTGCAAGGATCAGCTCGCCAAGGGCGGCACCTCGCCCATCAACGACTGCTGAGCCCCGGCCTCAGTCGGCATTGCGTTTGCACGTGAAAAAGCCGTTGAGTGTGAGACGGCCCCGCAGAGGGTCGGCGCTGAGCAATTCGGGATGGTCTACGTCGGCCGAATGAAACAGGCCACCGTCATAAAAGATCGCCCGGTTCCAGGCTGCAGGCAGTTGGGCGATGCGCTCGAAGTAAGGGTTGCTGCCTGCCATGTAGCCCTGACTCACGCCGTGCTGTGCACTGAATTCACTGGCACCGAGGCTTTGACTGTCGACCAGCATCCGGTCTGTATCAGCGGCCGACTTCAGCGGCCTGTAGAAGCTGGTGCCACCCAGCCCTGGGTTGCGAAAGAGGTAGAGCACGGAAGCGGCGAACAAAACCGCGCGTGGGTCATCGGCCACCCTGTCGCGGTGGCATTGCCATTGCAAGGGCTGCAACTCGCTGGGCGCCAGCGTGACCATCGACAGGCGCAGAGTCTGGTCCAGCGTGCGCCTGGCGCCGAGCAATTTGCGCACATGCACCGCGAAGAAGTCGGCCATGCGCTGAGCAATTTTGGCCGGAGCATCCAACACCAGGCCGGGATAGGGGTAGCCCACAGGGGCGGCAAATGCATGTCCGCAGGCCCAGTCGACAAGCGCTTGTGGGTTGGCCAGTGCGTTATCGACCACCACGCAAATCTGACCTTGACGCAAAGGCACCAGGCTGAGCGTGGCTTGGGGATTGAAAAAATGGCCGTCGGCGTCCAGCCAGGCAGTCATGTGCAGCTTCCTCATGCGTCGCGGCCCGACCGGCGCCGAACTACGGCGGGCATGATAGATCGGCGGCATTTGCTGCATGCGGGCGCGTCGTTGGCTCTGCTGGGCGTGCCCGCGTGCGTGCACGCGCAATCCAGGCCACCCCTGACCGTCTGGTTCACCGTCGAAGGCGCCAAAGCCATGCGCCAGGCCGCACTGGCATTCACGGCCGACACAGGGGTGGATGTCGTCATCGAAACCCCCGACGAAGGTCCGGCCAAATTCCAGCAAGCGGCCTCGGCCGGCAAGGGCCCCGACATCTACGTTTACGCGCATGACCGCATTGGCGAGTGGACGGCCAGTGGCCTGATCCGCAGCGTGCTGCCCAGCCGCCGCTTGCTGGCCGACATCGAGCCGCTGGCCTGGAAGGGCTTCACACTGCGTGGCCGTGTCTGGGGCTATCCGTATGCCATTGAAGCCGTCACGCTGCTCTACAACAAAGCCTTGGTCAGCACGCCGCCCAAGTCTTTTGATGATGTGATTGCGCTAGACGCGCGGCTGCTGGGGCAAGGCAAACGCGCGATTCTTTGGGACTACACCAACCCCTACTTCAGCTGGCCGCTGCTGGCTGCACAAGGCGGCTATGCCTTTCGTGAACGCGCCGATGGCAGCTTCGACGCGCGCGACACCGGCGTGGCCAATGCCGGTGCGCTGGCCGGTGCTGAACTGCTGCACCGCCTGGTGCGCCAAGGCCACATGACAGCGGGCAGCGGCTACGCCGAGATGGAAGCCGCCGTGGCGCAAGGCCGGGTGGCCATGATGATCAACGGCCCCTGGGGCTGGGTGAACCTCAAACGCGCGGGTGTGGACTTTGGCGTGGCGCGCATTCCATCGTTGGGTGGCAAAGCAGCTTCGCCCTTTGTTGGCATCAAAGGTTTGATGATCAGTCGCGCCAGCCAGCAGAGTGAACTGGCGGCCGAGTTCATCGAAAACCACCTGCTGACGATGAGTGGCCTGCGTGCCATCAACCAGGCCGAACCGATTGGGGCGCCGGCCAGCAAAGCCTTCTTTGCCGAGCTGGCGGCTGACGCGCAAGTGGGCGACAAGATCGCCGGCATCATGGCCAGCGCACGCGACGGCGTGCCCACGCCCAGCATCGCCCAGATGGGCCGCTTCTGGGCGGCAATGAAGTCAGCCTTGACCAACTTGACCGAGGGCCGGCAAACGCCGCGCCAGGCGTTGGACGCGGCGGCGCTGCGCATCGTGGCGGCATGAATGCGGTTTCCAAGGCCGCAGCCGCACGCGGGCCCGCGCGGGCCCTGGCTTTGCTTGCCGCGGCGGCGGCGGCAGTGATGCTGGGCCTCTTCACCGTGCTGCGTGTACACGCCGCCGGCCAGACCCTGCTGGCACTGACCCTGCTGGTGGTGCTGGCGCTGGCGGTGTGGACCTACAGCTCGACGCGCACGCACGCGCTGCGCTACCTGCTGCCGGGCATCGCGGCAGCAGCCATCTTTGTCATCTTTCCCATGCTTTACACGGTGGGCATGGGGTTCACCAACACCAGCTCGCAAAACTTGCTGGAGCCGGACGCGGCGCGAGCCTATCTGCTGGACCAAGCGACACCCGCGCTGGACTCTGGGCGTGACTTCACGCTGCACCCACAAGGCGAGCGCTTTGTGTTGCGCTTGCCCGGCACCGAAGCTAACGCTCAAACGTGGCTGACACTGCCGCTGGCGTTGCTGCTGGCGCCGGACACTGCGTCAGCCCCGCCTGTGGTTGCGCCGTTGCAAAGCGCTGACGACACCAGCCTGGCCCCTGCGCTGCCGCTGCGCGCCGTGGTGCAGCGCCTGCCCGCCTTGCGCAGCCTGTCGCTCACCACGCCTGATGGCCGCACGCTCAAGCTCACCGGCCTGCGCAGCTTTGCCCAGATGCAGCCGCTGTTCGCCGCGCAAGCTGACGGCTCACTCACCGACACACTCACCCGCGTCAACTACCAGCCCGACAACAGCAGCGGCTTTTACACCTCAGCTGACGGTGACCGCCTGCTGCCCGGCTACCGCGTGGCCGTGGGCCTGCGCCACTACGTCACCGTGTTCAGCGAAGACAAATTTCGCCAGCCCTTTTTGAGCGTGTTTGCCTGGACGGTGATGTTCTCGGCGCTCAGCGTCGTACTGGCCGCCGGCTTGGGCCTGCTGCTGTCGGTGCTGCTCAACTGGCCGGCGCTGCCTTGCAAAGGCGCGTATCGGCTGGTGCTGTTTTTGCCGTATGCGGTGCCGGGCTTCATCAGCATCCTGGTCTTCAAAGGCCTGTTCAACCAGAACCTGGGTGAGATCAACCTCATCCTGCATGGCCTGTTTGGCATTCGCCCAGCCTGGTTCAGTGAACCGCTGCTGGCCAAGGCCATGCTGCTCATCGTCAACGTGTGGCTGGGCTTTCCTTACATGATGATTTTGTGCACCGGCCTCATCAAGTCGATACCGGCGGATTTGTATGAAGCGTCGGCCATCGCCGGCGCCGGGCCTTGGGCCAACTTCCGGCACATCACGCTGCCGCTGATCTTGAAGCCTTTGAGCCCATTGCTCATCAGCGCTTTCGCCTTCAACTTCAACAACTTCGTGCTCATCAGCTTGCTCACCGGCGGGCGGCCAGACCAGCTGGACACCACGCTGCCCGCAGGCACGACAGACATCCTGGTCAGCTACACCTGGCGCATCGCGTTTCAAGACTCGGGGCAGCAGTTTGGTTTGGCCAGCGCCATCTCGACCCTCATCTTCCTCATCGTCGCCGCCATCACCTTGCTGCAACTGCGCTTCACGCGGCTGGCCGGCGACAGCCGCTGAAAGATCAAGCCCCATGGCCCTGGTGCAAGCCAAATCCCAACGCTGGCGTTTGCTGCTGGCGCACGCGTTTTTGCTCGCGTTGTGCGCCGCCGTGCTGTTCCCGTTTCTGGTCGTGGTGTCGGTGTCTTTGCGGCCGGGCAACTTTGCCAGCGGCTCACTCATTCCGGCCAGCATCAGTCTGGAACATTGGCGTTATGTCTTGGGCCTGCCCTACCCGGGGCCCGACGGCAAGATGATCCTGCCCGACCTGCCGGTGCTGCTGTGGCTGTGGAATTCGGTCAAGGTGGCGCTGCTCTCGGCGGCCCTGGCGTTGCTGCTGTCCACCACGGCTTCCTATGCCTTGGCGCGTTTCAAGTTTCGCGGCCGCCGCCACTTGCTGAGCGGCCTGATGCTGATGCAGATGTTCCCCGCCGTGCTGGCGCTGGTGGCCATCTACGCCATCTTTGACCGCATCGGCAGCGCCTTCCCGGCCATTGGCCTGAACACGCATTGGGCGCTGGTGCTGGCCTATTCGGGCGGCATCGCCATGCATGTGTGGACGCTCAAGGGCTACTACGACACCTTGCCGCTTGAGATTGAAGAGGCCGCACGTGTCGACGGCGCGCAACCCTGGCAGGCCTTTTGGCGCGTGCTTCTGCCCATGGCATTGCCGATTTTGGTGGTGGTGTTCTTGCTGGCCTTCATCGGCGCCATCATTGAATACCCCGTGGCCAGCGTGCTGCTCACACAGCAAGACCAGCTCACCCTGGCTGTGGGCAGCAAGCTCTTTGTGCACGAACACAATTTTCACTGGGGCGACTTTGCTGCCGCCGCGTTGCTGTCTGGCCTGCCCATCACGCTGGTGTTTTTGCTGGCGCAGCGCTGGATGATTGCTGGCCTGGCGGCGGGTGGGGTCAAGGGATGAAACCGTCTATGCCTAACACTCAAAGTCAGTTCTCTCACGCGCCCTGGGCGCAGCAGGCCAGCGTCTACGAAGTCAACGTCCGCCAGTTCACGCCCGAAGGCACACTGAAGGCTTTCGCTGCGCATCTGCCACGCTTGGCGCAGATGGGTGTGAGCCTGCTCTGGTTCATGCCCATCCAGCCTATTGGCATCAAGAATCGCAAAGGCAGCCTGGGCAGCTACTACGCCATCAGCGACTACACGGCCGTCAACCCGGAATTTGGCACGCTGGCCGACTTCAAGGCGGTGGTCGTGCAAGCGCACGCGCTGGACATGAAAGTCATTCTCGACTGGGTGGCCAACCACACCGCCTGGGACCACGCTTGGGTGACGCAGCACAAGGAACGCTACAAACTGGACGCACAGGGCGGAGTCTTCAGTGTCACTTTTGGTAAGGGTGACGAGGTCGAATACTGGAGCGACGTCGTGGGCCTGAACTACGCCGAACCCAGCCTGTGGCCAGCCATGACCGACGCCATGGCCTGGTGGCTGCGTGAGGCTGACATCGACGGCTTTCGCTGCGACGTGGCCAGCCTGGTGCCCACGCCTTTTTGGGAGCAAACACGCACGGCGCTGGAGCGCATCAAACCCGTCTTCATGTTGGCCGAAAGCGACGCGGTGGA
>JANNEX010000159.1:0-7997 GCA_031379155.1 Rubrivivax sp. | reverse complement strand
GTGTGGCAAAAGCTTTGCATCACCATGTCGGCACTGAAGCCCAGGCAAGCCAGGTCTTTGAGCTCGTCACGTGTCATGGGGCCGGTGGTGTCCTGGCTGCCCACGGTGGTCATCTTGGGTTCGCAATAGGTGCCGGGGCGCACGCCTTGACCTTCGGGCAGGCCCACCGCGCGGCCGACCATTTTTTGCGCCAACGTGAAGCCGGCCTTGGTGGCCGTGGGTGGTGCCGGCAGGCGGAAGACAGTACTCGCACTCAGGCCCAGGAATTCACGCGCTTTGGCCGTCAGGCTGCGGCCGATGATGAGGTTGATGCGGCCACCGGCGCGCACTTCGTCAAACAGCACCTGGCTGCGCAGCTCGAAGGTTTTGACCACCGTGCCGGCCTTGAGGATCTTGCCGTCGTAGGGCTGGATGTCCAGCACGTCGCCGGTTTCCAGGCCAGCCACGTCGACTTCAATGGGCAGCGCGCCGCTGTCTTCTTGCGTGTTGAAAAAAATGGGGGCGATCTTGCCGCCCAGGGTGACGCCGCCGAAGCGTTTGTTGGGCACAAAAGGAATGTCCTGGCCAAAGCCCCAGACGATGCTGTTGGTGGCACTCTTGCGGCTGCTGCCGGTGCCCACCACGTCGCCCACATAGGCCACCAGGTGGCCCTTTTTCTTCAGCTCTTCAATGAACTGCATGGGCCCGCGTTTGCCGTCTTCTTCGGGCTTGAAGGCCGTGCCTTCGCGTGTGTTTTTCAGCATCGCCAGGTAGTGCAGCGGGATGTCGGGGCGGCTCCAGGCGTCGGGCGCGGGGCTCAGGTCGTCGGTGTTGGTTTCACCGGGCACCTTGAACACGCTAACGGTGATGTTGCGTGGTACTTCGGGGCGCGCGGTGAACCATTCGGCGTCAGCCCAGCTTTGCATAACGGCTTTGGCGTGGGCCGCAGTTTGGGCATTCGCGGACTTGGCTTTGGCGGCCACGTCGTTGAAAAAGTCGAACATCAACAGCGTCTTTTTCAGCGCTGCGGCGGCAATGGGCGCCATGGCCGCGTCGTCCAGCAGTTCGATCAGCGGGTGCACGTTGTAGCCGCCCACCATGGTGCCCAGCAATTCGGTGGCCTTGGCCTTGCTGACCAGCGCGACGCTCAGGTCGCCATGCGCCACGGCGGCCAGGAAGCTGGCTTTGACCTTGGCGGCGTCGTCCACGCCGGGTGGCACGCGGTGGGTCAGCAGGTCCATCAGGAAGGCGTCTTCACCGGCCGGTGGTGCCTTGAGCAGTTCGATCAGTTCGGCCGTTTGCTTGGCGTCCAGCGGCAGCGGCGGGATGCCCAGCGCGGCGCGCTCGGCGGTGTGTTGGCGGTAGGCTTGCAGCATGGCTGACTCCAGGTTCTGGGGACGAGGTGGGCTTGTGGTCATCGGCCCTTGGGCACGATGACTTTGAGGCCTTTGAAGTAGTCGCGGAAGAATCCCGCGTCGCGTGTGATGAGGCCTGTGCATTGCAGCAGCGCGTGGGCCCCGATGAGAAAGTCGGGCACCGTGCGTTCACCCGCCGCAGGCAGGCCGGCGGACTTGCGCCGCTCTTTGTAGCGGCGTTGCATTTCACCGGCGCGCACGGCCGCGCGTGACTCGGTGGCGGCGTAGGTGATGCCGGCTTCTTCCAGCGTGTCCAGCAACTCAGAGCCGTAGCCCAGGCCTGAGACCACTTCGCTGACCACCACGTCGCACACCACCACCGGGCCCTGGGTGAGTGCCTGGCGCAGGCAGACCTCGGCTGCCGGGGCGCGGCTGTCGTCGCCCAGCAAGTCGATGAGCACCGATGAATCGATGGCGATCACGCAGCAGCCTTCAAGACATTCAAGGCTCGACCGGGTCACCCGGCGCGCGGCCACGCAGTTCACGCATGATGTCGTCGGTGGTCACGCCGGCGGGCAGCTTGAAGCGGCCGCGCAGGCGCGAAATGGCGTCGTCGACGTTCTTGCGCAGGATGATGCGGCTGCCGTCCAGTTCAACCACCAACTGTGTGCCTTTGCTCAGGCCTAGCGCATCGCGCACGGCTTTGGGCAGGGTGATTTGGCCGCGTTCGGCAACGGTGGCTTCCATGGCAGGGTGGTGGGGTTGATGCTGGGTGAGACAGTGGGGTCGATGGCAGAAGTATGCATGAAGTATACATACCCGTCCGTACAGATTCAAGGGCGAAGTCAGGCCGAAGTGAGGGTCTTCCACCCCCCTGATTGGCGCTTGGCGAAAAAGCCGGCGGCCGTATGATTTGACATCACCCGCGCCTTGGCGCGCCTGTCGCCGAATTCAGCAAGAACAAGCCGTGACCCAGGCGATCACCGAAGACCGCACGACGCCGCAAAGGCGCCCCACCGACGACCCCGCGCTGCGGCCCGACCCCAGCCTGGAGCGCGACAAGGCGGTGCTGCGCCCGGTGTTGGACGTGGTGGGCGACGCCACCATCGTGCTGCCGCGCGCCGGTGGCAAAGCCGGCGGCCCGGCGCTGCGCCCGCCCAAGTCGGCCTTGCCCATGACGCTGAAGCTGGGCACGCAGATGCATGAATACCGTGTTGACGGCGTGCTGGGCGAAGGCGGCTTTGGCATCACCTATCTGGCGACCGACGTGCACCTGAACGCGGCGGTGGCGATCAAGGAATACCTGCCCAAGGACATCGTCTTTCGGGCTGCCGACAGTGCCGTGTCGCCCATGGCCAGCGAGCACCTGTCGCGCTACCAACAGGGGCTGGACAGCTTCCTCGTTGAAGCGCGCACGCTGGCGTCTTTTCGCCACCGCGCCATCGTGCGCGTGGCGCGTTTTTTTGAGGCTCACCGCACCGCCTACATGGTGCTGGAAGTCGAAAAGGGCGAGCCGCTCAAGACCTGGTGGCCGCAGCACAAACACATAGGCGAAAAAGCCCTGGTTGAGTTGCTGCTGCCGTTGCTGGACGGCCTGGCGGCAGTGCACAAAGCCGGCTTCATGCACCGCGACATCAAGCCCGAAAACATCCAAGTGCGTTCCAGCGACGGCAGCCTGGTGCTGCTGGACTTTGGCAGTGCGGGCCAGACGGCCGGTGTGGCGTCGCACGGCCTGGTCGTGGTGACACCCGGCTATGCGCCCATTGAACAGTACGGCCTGGGCGAACAGGGCCCCTGGACCGACCTGTACGCCCTGGGCGCCACGCTGTACTGGGCCGTGGCCGGCAAGAAGCCACCGGACGCAGAAACGCGCAAGGCCGACGCCAAGGCCTACACCCGCGCCGTGGAAGCCGGGCGCGATGTCTATGGCGACGCCTTCCTCAAGGCCATTGACTGGGCGCTCAACACCGAACCCACCAAGCGCCCACGCACGGTGGCCGAATTCCGCCGCGCTTTGTGTGCCGACCACCCGGCCAGCTTGCAGCGCTTTGACGCTGCGCGCAAACGCAACCGCAGCAACCGCGCCGCGCAGGTCAGCGCCGACGAAGCCGTGGCCGCCGAGCAGCGTGAGCAGCGCTTACCTGCACGTGTCAGCCTATCGGGCCGTGTGCTGGGCCGCGTCAAGCCTCACCACTGGCCCCTGGCAGCCCGCCTGGCCACGGCCATGCTGCTGGCCGCGTTGTTGCCCATGGTGCTGGTGGCCTGGGCCAATTTGCGCGGCAGCCAAAACACGCTGGTCGACGCCGAAGGGCGCTACTTGCAAGCGCTGGCCAGCCACGCAGCGGCCGACCTGGCCAGTTTTGTGTCCGAGAGCCGACGCCTCAGCGCCGCCGTGGCTGCTGACCCGACGCTGGCGGCCTATCTGCAAAAACCCACCGAGCCTGCACGCGCTGCCCTGCGCGACAAGCTGCAACGCCTGGCCCAGGCTGGCGCTGGCGTGCAGGCCGTGATGCTGCTAGACGGTGGTGGCACGGCCCAGGTCAGCAGCGAACTTCAAGGCCAAGGCCAAGGCCAGGGCCAGAGCCACGCGCTGCGGCCTTACTTCGTGGTGGCCAACCGCGGCCAGCCCTACACCAGCGGCTTGGTGGCAGGCAGCGCACCCGGTGCCAGCAGCGTCTACAGCAGCCAGCCCGTGCGTGGTGACAACAACGCCGTGGTGGGCGTGCTGGCGCTGCGCCTGTCAGGCGACGCGGTGGGCCGCATCTTTGAGCGCAGCGAAAAGGCCGACAAGCGCGTCACGCCCTTCATGATTGACGCCGACGGTGTCATGGTCTACCACCCGCATGCCGACCTACGCTTCCGCAGCCTGATGCCGCTGGCGCCGCCCAAGCAGGCCGAGATCCGCGCCGACCAGCGCTTTCGCCGTGACGAAATTGCCAGCGTGGGTGAAGCCGCGCTGGCCCGTGCGCTCACCGGCGTGCAAGGCCCTGGCGTCTTGACTTACGAGTCAGCCGTGAGTGGTGGCAGCGTGGTCGCCGGTTATGCGCCGGTGGCCGGCCACGACTGGGTGGTGGCGGTGTCTGAAGACCGCAGCACGGTGCAGGCACCGCTCACTTACCTGGTGGGTTATTTGCTGCTAGGCAGCTTGCTCGTGGCGCTCTTGGTGGCGGCCGTGGCCTGGCTGGTGGCGCGCAGCGTTACCCAGCCTTTGCGCAGCGTGATGCACGGTTTGCAGGAACTCAAAGCCGGTGACTACGAAGACGCGCGCATCAAGACCGAGCGCGGTGATGAAGTGGGCCAGCTGGGTCGCGCTTTCAATGCCCTGAGCGACAAGCTGCGTCAGCGCGAACGTGAACAGCATGCGCTGCGAGATAAATGACCCTGAGTCTGGTTGCATTGAACGCGGTCGCCTTCAGCCTGTTCGACACCGCCATCGGGCCCTGCGCGCTGGCCTGGAACAGCGTGGGCCTGACGGCAGTGCGCCTGCCCGGTGTCAGCGCGCTGGCCACGCGCAAGGTTTTGCTGTCGCGCCAGCCGCAGGCCGTGGAAACACCGCCGCCCTGGCCCGACTTTGTAGCGGCTGCGGTGGCTGCCATGCAAGCGCACCTGACAGGCCAGCCACAGGACTTGCGCGACGTGCCGCTGGACACCCGCCTGGCCAACCGCTTTGAGCTGCTTGTGTACGCCGCCGCGCGTGAACTGGACCCCGGCCACACGTGTAGCTATGGCGAGCTGGCCAAAGCCATTGGCGAGCCCATGGCTGCGCGCGCCGTGGGCCATGCGCTGGGCGAGAACCCCTGGCCGCTGGTGGTGCCCTGCCACCGCGTGACCGCCGCCGGTGGCCGCCTGGGTGGCTTTTCAGCCCCTGGTGGCAGCGACACCAAACAGCGTTTACTGTTGCTGGAAGCGGCGATGGTCAAGCGCCCGGACCAGTTGTTCTGATACCGAGTTGCGACCAAAGACTTTGGAACGATTGGCGTCACACCGCCCTTCGACCGCAGTCGAGCCCAGCGGCTCCAGTGTCGGCAACTTGGTGTTCAGTTGAATTTGAGTTCTCTCACCCTGGCTGACGGCAGCTGGCCAATGGCATTCGTTGGGCCTGTGGCGGCCGCGGGCGACTGGGGACATGAGCGCAGCCCGGAACCCGGCCTCCTCGGCCCGCAACGTCTCTGAACCAACTGCAGCACTGGGTCGATGTCCGGTGCTCGGTCTGAGCAGCAGCAGTGCATCAAAGATCGACCCTTGACGTCTCGGTGTCGGCAACGCGTGGGACTGCAGTCGATCATCGTCGTCAAGTGGCGGACGGCGGTCGGCCATCAGCTGCCGCTGGCGACAGGCGGCTTGCTGGCATCTCGCCTCATCGAGGTCGCGTCAGATTGTGTGGGTGCAATGCGGGCTGATCGCGCCGGAATGGCCCCGTGCCCGCCGGGCTGGGTTCCTTCGCTGTCATCGCCCTCGAGCGGCTGACTCCGCTGCTTTGACGCTCGGGCGGATTGTCCTCAGCGCGCACCCAGCGCGGCCACCACGCCACGCCACAGCGCCAGCGCTTCCAGGTTGGGGTCGGAGGGCCGCAGGCGCACGGCCGTATGCACCATGACCAGGCGGCTGCCCGGGTCGACATAGATCGCCTGGCCGAAGGCGCCGAGCAGCGCGAACATCGCACGCGGGTCGTCGAAGACCCAGGTCTGGTAGCCGTACCCCAGACCGGCTTGTTCCCACACCCGCCGCAGGTGTAGGTCGTCATCGGCCACGGTGGTCGCGGCCCGCAGCCACGCCGCGGGAATGAGTTGCCGCAGCCCGCTTCGGCCGCCATGCGCCAGCAGCAGCCCGAAGCGTGCGTAGTCGCGGAGCACCGCGTTCAGGCCGATCCAGCCGGCCTCCTGGCCGGATGCGTCGACCATCCAGCTGGCGTCGGCTTCGGCGCCCATCGGCTGCCAGAGGCGTTGTTCCAAGTATTGCGCCAGCGGAAGCTTGACCGCGCCGGCCAGCGCCAGTGCGAGCACCTGCGACTCGGCCGAGGAGTAGTTGAAGATCGCGCCGGCGGCGCGGTGCCGCTCGTTGAAGGGCTTGACTGCCTCCACGCCCCCGGCTCCGCCCTGACCGACGGTCGCGACCCACAGTCGGTCGACGTCGCGGTCTTCGTCGAAGCGCACGCCTGAACTCAGCTGCAGCAGATGCCGCAACGAGGTCCGCCCGTACGCGGTGCCGGCCAGCGCGGGCACGTAGATCGAAGCGGTATCGTCGATCGAGCGGATCGCGCCTTCTTCGACCGCGATGCCGATCAGCATCGCCAGCACGGTCTTCGCCATCGAGAACGACGCCAGGCGCTGCCTGTCGGTGCGCGCGTACTGGTACTGCTCGACCAGGATCGTGTCGCCCTGGGCGATCAGCAACCCGGTCGCCGGGTTGCGTGCCAGGTAATCGTCGACGGTGAGCGTTCGCCCGTCGTAGCGATAGTTGATAGCCGGCTTGTTGGCAGCGCGCTTCAAGGTCGACGGCGTCGCGGCGCGGCGGATCGGACGCGCTTCCCACAGTGTGTCCTGGTGGCTGAACTGGCCGACCAAGAAACGCTGACGGAAGATGGCGGCGACGGGGTAGCCGCGCAGCGCACCATAGCCCTCCGCGTCCGGGCCGCTGGTGGTAAATCCCGGCGAAGCATGGGTGGCAGTCTGCGCTTGGCAGAGCGTCGCGTCGTCGGAAACGCCGGCCACCAGCAGGGCGGCGACGATCGTGCCGATCCAGCCCTTGGCTTGGCGCTGCGCGTACATGGTCGCTTCAGCCGCCGCCACCCGCCTGGGGCGACGGCATCCAAAGGCGTTCGGTGCGTTCAGGATCCCGCGCATGCGGCGCCACCCCCGGCCCACGCGACTGCTTCGTCCAAGGCGCGGCCGGGTGCCAGTCCCCGTTTCCTTGGCTTGAGTTCAAGGGCGATGAACAGTAAGTCGGTGGAGCCCACATTCTGCATGTTGTGGGGCGGAATCGGCGGTGGCCAACGTGCGGCCCGGGCCGGAAAGCGTGGGGCACAGCGCCCATGCCACGGGTCGTAGACGGTCTTCGGCACGCGGCCGGCCCGGCCTTCGAGCGCCTCTGGCGTTGCGTCCATCGCGCGTTCGACAACCCCGTGACCGACTTCGAGTCGTGCGACATCACTCAGGCTTGATTCTCTCGTCCGCGATCAGCCGGCCGTTGGCTTGCACGATGGCCTCCCGAAGCGGTGAGCCCGCACGGTCTCAAGCCGTGCACCGCGCCTCAATCCCCCCCCTGGGCGGCCTGCCGACGTGTGCCCTCTGCTGCGGGGCTTCTTCAGCTGCCTGTGTGCGAGTCCGACTGGCAGCTATAGGACAAGGAGATCACGGCTGTGGATGTCTCTTCAGGGTCGTTAGCCGCTGCAGATAACCCAAGCACCAACGACAGCAAACCGTGCGCTGCAGACCTTCAGCGTCATTTTTTCCAGCAACGGCACAGGGCCCAAAACCGCCCACCTTGCTTATGCGATTGATGGCGAATTCGCAGGAGTGGCTTGTCTAGCGGCCGTCTTGAGCGTCATGCAAAGCCGCCATGCCTGCCGCAAATCGCGCCGTGTCAGCAGGCGCGGCACACCAGCGCCCGGCCACCAAACTTTGTGCAAAAGCTTGCTGGGGTGCAGCGAAAACCAGGCCATCC
>JANNEX010000567.1:0-5883 GCA_031379155.1 Rubrivivax sp. | reverse complement strand
TAGGCCACACGTTTGTTGCGGGCCTTGCGCGCCTGGTCAAAGATGGGCTTCATGGTCGTGCCCGACGCGTAGACAAAGGTCTTGAGCTTCTCGCGGTAGGCCTCCAGGTCGGCCACGGGGCGCAGTGCCACGCCCGACTCGGCCGCAGCCTTGGCCACAGCTGGCGCAATCATCATCATCAGGCGGTGGTCAAAGGGCTTGGGGATGAGGTATTCGGGCCCGAAGGACAGCGTGGCGCCGGCATAAGCCGCGGCCACCACGTCGCTCTGCTCGGCCTGGGCTAACTCTGCAATGGCGTAGACCGCAGCGATCTCCATCGAGCTGGTCACGGTGGTGGCGCCACAGTCCAGCGCACCGCGAAAGATGTAGGGGAAACACAGGACGTTGTTGACCTGGTTGGGGTAGTCGGTGCGCCCGGTGGCAATGATGGCGTCGGGCCGCGCCGCCTTGGCCAGTTCGGGCGTGATCTCGGGCGACGGGTTGGCCAGCGCAAAGATCACCGGCCTGGCCGCCATGGCCGCCACCATCTCGGGCTTGAGCACGCCGGCTGCACTCAGGCCCAAAAAGACATCGGCGCCTGGCAGCACCTGGGCCAGCGTGCGCAGCGAGGTGTCTTGCGCAAACACCGCCTTGTCATCGTCCATCAACTCCTTGCGGCCTTGATAGACCACACCCGCCAGGTCCGTGGCCCAGATGTTTTCGCGCTTCAGGCCCAGCTTGACGAGCAGGCCCAGGCAGGCCAGTGCCGCAGCACCGGCGCCACTGGTCACCAGCTTGACCTTGGCGATGTCCTTGCCCACGACTTTCAGCGCATTGATGATGCCCGCGCCCACCACGATGGCCGTGCCATGCTGGTCGTCGTGGAAGACGGGAATCTTCATGCGCTCACGCAGCTTGCGTTCGACGTAGAAGCAGTCCGGCGCCTTGATGTCTTCCAGGTTGATGCCGCCAAAGGTTGGCTCCATGGCCGCGATGGCATCCACCAGCTTGTCCAGGTTCTTTTCGTTCAGCTCGATGTCAAACACGTCGATGCCGGCGAACTTCTTGAACAGCACCGCCTTGCCTTCCATCACCGGCTTGGCCGCCAACGGGCCTATGTCGCCCAGGCCCAGCACGGCCGTGCCATTGGTGATGACGCCCACCAGGTTGCCACGCGCGGTGTAGCGAAAAGCATTCGCCGGGTCGGCAGCAATTTCTTCGCAGGCTGCGGCCACGCCGGGCGAATACGCCAGCGCCAGATCGTGCTGGTTCAGCAACTGCTTGGTGGCCATCACCGCCAACTTGCCGGGGGTCGGAAACTCGTGGTATTCCAGCGCGGCGCGGCGCAACTCGCTGGCCTTGTCTGCCGCCTTGTCAGCGTTCTTGTCGTTGTGGTTGGCCATGGCTTTTGTCTCCTGAGGCACCCTGAGCGCGGGCGCGGATTGTAGGTTCGCAGTGTCATGCAGCCAGGCGCCCCGGAGCATGCGAGAAACTGCTTAGCAGACTGAACCCGGGCGCGGCCAATACTGGCCACGCCGCTCCCGCATGAACACTTCGTCCACCGCACCCCAGCCAAGCCGCACCCGCCGGGCGCTGCTGTGGGGCGCCCTGGTGGCCTTGCTGCTGGTGGCGCAAACCTTGTTGGTGGCGCTGACCATCAACTACGAAGCCAGCCGCGCCCAAGACGGCGCCGAGCGCGCTGCCGCTGAAGCGGCTGGCGAATTGCGCCGCGAGCTGCTGCGCCAGATGCAGCAGTTGCAAGTGCTGGCCTTCGCGCAGCAAGAGTCAATCACACCCGGCCCCGCCTGGCGCTTAGAGGCGGCCTTGCTGCTCAAGCCCCGCCAAGGCCTGGAACGTGTGGAATGGCGCGACACCAAGCTGGCGCTGCTGGACGCCGTGGACTCGCCCGTCGCGCCCGCCCTCTTCAGCCAGATGCCACGCCAAGAACTGGGGCTGGAACTGGAGCTGGCGTGCAGCGAAGCGCGCCGCACGGCAGCGCCCAGTTTTTCGCGTTCTTACTTTGTGCCGCTTCTGGGCGGCTATGGCTTGGAGGTCATGGACCTGTGTGTGCCGGTGCAGCGCGGCGGGCGTGAGGCTGGTTTCACTGTGGGCAGCTTTGCCCTGGGGCGCGTGCTGGAACATGTGCTGAGCGCGGCAGAGGCGCGCAAACACGAGTTTTCCATCGTCGAAGCCGACCGCACGCGCCTGGCACGCGCCGGTGTCTCACGCGGGGCCAACGTCTTTGTGGCCCAGCATGTGATTGACCTGCCCGGCACCGTGCTGCAAATGCGCGCCGACAGCGCCGCCGGCCGCCCCGGCCTGCTGCCCAACGTCACCACCGCCTTGGTCCTGGGCTTGTCGCTGGCCCTCTTCGGCCTGGTGCTGCTGCTGGCGCGCGACGTGCGCCGCCGCGCCCAGGCCGAACGTGGCCTGGCCGACGCCCTGGCCTTTCGCAACGCCATGGAAGATTCACTGCCCACGGCGCTGCGCGCGCGTGACCTGAGCGGCGCGCTGACCTACATCAACCCGGCGTTTTGCGAGATGGTGGGCTTCAGCCAGGAAGAGCTGCGCGCGCCCGCCACCGCCAATCCGCCGCCGTATTGGCCGCCCGAATTTGCTGCCCAGTACGCGCAGCGTCAACTGCTGCGCCTGGGCGGCCGGGGCCGCAGCCCGACTGAATCGCGCGAAGGCTTTGAGAGCGTCTTCATGCGCAAAAATGGTGAACGCTTTCCGGTCATGATTTACGAAGCGCCGCTGGTCGACGCCGACGGCCGCCACAGCGGCTGGATGAGCGCGGCCGTGGACATCAGCGCGCAGCGCCGCGTCGAAGAAATCGCGCGCCAGCAGCAAGACCGCCTGCAAGCCAGCGCACGCCTGGCCACGGCGGGCGAGATGGCGTCTTTGCTCAGCCATGAGTTGAACCAGCCGCTGGCGGCCATTGCCAGTTATGCCAGCGGCTCACTCAACCTCATCGCAACGCCCGACGCCGACACGCCTTCCATGCTGCAACAGGCCTTGACGCGCATTGCCGAGCAGGCCGACCGCGCTGGCCGTGTCATCAAAAGCGTGCACGCCTTTGTGCGCCGGCGCGAGCAGCAACACGAAACCCTCAACGCCGCCACGCTGTTCGAGGCCGTCATGCCGCTGGTGACCATGCAGGCGCGCAAGAGCGGCGCGCGCATCGAAGTAGACCTGCCCATTGCGCCCGAACGCCCCCCCGTGCTGCGCTGCGACCGCACCATGGTCGAACAGGTGCTGCTCAACCTCAGCCGCAATGCCTTGCAGGCCATGGAAGCCACGCCCGACCCCGCCAGCCGTGTGCTGAGCTTGCGCGCGCGCCAGACCGCGCCACGTTGGGTCACCTTCACCGTCACCGACGCAGGCCCTGGCATAACTCCTGAAGTGGCTGACAAGCTGTTCACGCCCTTTTTCAGCACCCGCGCCGAAGGCATGGGCCTGGGCTTGAGCCTGTGCCGCACCGTGATTGAACAGCATGGCGGCGCGCTGGACTTTGGCCCCGGCCCCGGCGGCCAGGGCACGGCCTTCAGCTTCACCCTGCCCACGCCCAAAATGCCCGAACACCGCCGCGGCCCCGAAAGCGGCGAAACTTCAGCCCCCGACAAAACTCTTTGACCCGCCGTGGCCCTGGACCCCACCCTTGGCATCCCCGTGGTCTACCTGGTGGACGACGAAGACGTGGTGCGCGACGCGCTGGCCTGGCTGCTGCGTTCACGCCGGCTGCTGTCTGAAGGTTTCCCTAGCGCCGACGCTTTCGACGCCTGGTTGACCGCGCAAAGCAGCGACTGGCCCCGCGCGCCGGCCTGCCTGGTGCTGGACGTGCGCATGCCCGGCACCAGCGGCCTGGTGCTGTTTGAACGATTAGCCGAACGTGGCTTGCTGGCCCTGCTGCCGGTGATCTTTCTCACCGGCCATGGCGACGTGCCCACGGCGGTGGCGGCGGTCAAACGCGGTGCTTTTGATTTTGTCGAGAAGCCTTTCTCCAACAACGCCCTGGTCGACCGCGTCGAACAAGCCTTGGCCGTCAGCGCAGCGGCCTTGATTGAACGCCGCGCGCGCGGCGCGCTGCAAACCGCGCTGGCCGAGCTGACTGACCGTGAACGCGAAGTCATGCGCCTGGTGGTGGAGGGCCGGCCCAACAAGTTGATTGCCGACGCGCTGGACATCAGCGTGCGCACCGTCGAGGTCCACCGCGCGCGCATCTTCGACAAGATGGGCGTGAAGAGCGCAGTCGAACTCACCAACCGCCTGGCCAGTGGCGAGGCTCATTGATGGCAACACAGTGATGGCGGGGGAATTCGAGCTCATTCAACGCCACTTCACGCGGCCGTTGCGCCGCGCTGCACAACAGGTGGTGCTGGGTGTGGGCGACGACTGCGCCTTGCTGCGTGTTGACAGCGGCATGCAGCTCGCAGTGTCCAGCGACATGCTGGTCGAAGGCCGCCATTTCCTGTCCACCGTGGCACCTGAGCGGCTGGGCCACAAAGCGCTGGCCGTCAACCTCAGCGACCTGGCGGCCTGTGGCGCGCAGCCGCTGGCTTTCACGCTGGCGCTGGCCTTGCCACGCAGCGACGACAGCTTCGCAGCGGGCTTGGCCAAAGGCCTGTTCGCGCTGGCCGATGAACACGGCATTGAACTGGTGGGCGGCGACACCACCGCCGGTCCGCTCAACATTTGCATCACCGTCTTCGGCCAGGTGCCACCGGGTCAGGCCCTGCTGCGCAGTGGCGCACGCGTGGGCGACGAGCTGTGGGTCAGCGGCTGTCTGGGTGATGCGCGTTTGGCGCTTGAAGTTTTCCGTGGCCACATCGCCTTGCGCGGCGAAGACTTTGAGCACGTGCGCTGCGCCATGGAGTTGTCCCAGCCGCGTGTCGCGCTGGGCTTGGCGCTGCGCGGTGTGGCCAGCAGCGCCATTGACCTCAGCGACGGCCTGGTGGGCGATCTGCGCCATGTGCTGCAACGTTCAGGCGTGGGCGCCCAGGTGGACGTGGATGCACTGCCACGCAGCGCGGTGCTGGCCTCACAAACACAAGCCGTGCAGCACGAATGCCTGTTGGCCGGTGGCGACGACTACGAACTGCTGTTCACCGCGCCCGCCGCGCGCCACAGCGCGGTGTTGGCCGCCGCACAGCAAGCAGGCGTGACCGTCACGCACTGTGGCCACATCACGACTGGCAGCGGGCTGGCCATCGTCGACCGCCACGGCCACGCCTTGCCCGCCACCTGGTGCGGCTTCGACCACTTCGCCTGATGGCCGCCACGGCACCCCGGCGCGCCAGCGGCGCCTTCATGCTGCGCCACCCCGCGCACTGGCTGGCCTTGGGTTTTGGCAGTGGCCTGTCGCCCAAAGCGCCGGGCACGGTGGGCACGCTGTGGGCCTGGGTGGCTTTCCTGGTGCTCAGCCGCTGGCTCGACAGCAGCGCTTGGGGCCTAACCCTTGTGTTCAGTGCCATCGTCGGTTTGTGGGCTTGTACGGTCACGGCGCAGCATCTGGGCGTTGCCGACCCCGGCGCCATTGTCTGGGACGAGGTGCTGGCCTTCTGGCTCATCCTGTGGGTCTTGATGCCCGCGCCCTGGTACACCCAGGGCGCGGCCTTTGTGCTGTTTCGCTATTTCGACGCCGCCAAGCCCGGCCCGGTGGGCTGGGCGGATCGGCGCTTCAAACTGCAAGCCGGGCAAGTCATAGGCTGGCGCCAGGGCTTAGGCATCCTCTTCGATGACTTGGTGGCCGCGCTGTGCACGCTGCTCTTCATGGCCGTGTGGCTGCGCATCTGGAACGCCTGACATGGAACTGCTGAGCTTCGAGCCCCTGATCTTGCCGCTGGCCGATGCGCTGCGCCAACGCGGCTGGCGCTTGGCCAGCGCAGAAAGCTGCACCGGCGGCCT
>JANNEX010000117.1:0-18158 GCA_031379155.1 Rubrivivax sp. | reverse complement strand
TGCACCTCGGTGCCGGGGCGGCGCAGGGTGAAGATGTAGTCCCAGCGGTTGGCGTGAAAGGGGTCGGCCACCAGCGGTGTGCCCAGCACGTCGCGCACCTGCAAACGGGTCAGGCCGGGCTTGATGAGCGCGGCCTGCTCTTTGGTGATGGCATTGCCCTGCACGATGTCGATGCGGTAGGGCGTGATGAAGCCCAGGAAGCTGTCGGTTCGTTGCAGTGATTCGCAGCCGCTGAGCAGGCTGATCACGGCGCAGGATAGAAGCAAAGTTCGACGCATGGGGTTTCGATTCAGGCGGCCCGGCGGCGGGGCTGCGTTAGGGCCAGCGGCGAGGCGGCTGCGCTGGCTATGATGCGGCACATTCTAGCGGCGGGCTTGGCAGGGGCCGGGCGAGCTGCCAGCGGGCCAGGAGGGGCGATTGAAGCACGCCGATGATCTCAAGAGCAGCGGCCTCAAGGCCACGCTGCCGCGCATCAAGATTCTGGAAATTTTCCAGCACACCACACGCCGCCACATGACGGCCGAAGATGTCTACAAGGCGCTGCTGGTGGAAGGCGCCGACATCGGCCTGGCCACCGTCTACCGCGTGCTCATGCAGTTTGAGCAGGCGGGCCTGCTCACGCGCAGCAACTTCGAGAGTGGCAAGGCCGTATTCGAGTTGAACGAAGGCCAGCACCACGACCACCTGGTGTGCCTGGACTGCGGCCGCGTGGAAGAGTTTTTTGACGCGCAGATTGAGCAGCGCCAACGCGAGGTGACGGTGTCACGCGGCTTTGAGTTGCAGGAACATTCGCTGGCGCTGTATGCACGCTGCACCAAGACAGACTGCGAGCACAGGCACAAGTAGTTGCGCCGCTCAGCTGTCCTTGGCGCCACCTTCCATCGCCGCCTGGTGGCGCTTGACAAATTCCTGGTAGGTGTCGATGCCCCGCAGTTGCAGCACCGTGTTGCGCACGGCGGCTTCCACCAGCACTGCCAGGTTGCGGCCGGCGTCCACGGCGATCACCACCTTGCGCACGGGCAGGCCCAGAATGTCTTCGTACAGCGGCTCGTAGGGCAGGCGCTCAAATTCGCGCTCCATGGTCTCTTTGCGCACCAGGTGCACGATGAGCTTGACGCGCATTTTGCGGCGCACGGCGGTTTCACCAAAGATGGCCTTGATGTCGAGCAGGCCTATGCCACGCACTTCCAGCAGGTTTTGCAGCAGTTCGGGGCAGCGCCCTTCGAGCGCGGTCTGGCTGGTGCGGAAAATGTCCACCGCATCGTCGGCCACCAGGCCGTGGCCGCGCGAGACCAGTTCCAACCCGAGTTCACTTTTGCCCAGACCCGACTCGCCTGTGAGCAGCACGCCCAGGCCCAGGATGTCCATGAAGACGCCGTGGCGTGTGGTGCGGTCGGCAAAGTGCAAGCCCAGATAACCACGCACCAGGTCAATGACGTGGCCGGCCGAGTCTTGCGTGACGAAGAGTGGAATCTCGGCGCGGTCGCACATGGCCACCAGGCGTTCTGGCGCGGCTTGTGCGTCGGCGACGATGATCACTGGCGGCTCAAGGGTCACGATGCGCGAGATGCGGCGTTCCAGGTCTTCGGCGTTGGCGTCGGTCAGGTAAGCCACCTCACGCCTGCCGACGATTTGCACGCGGTAGGGGTGGATGTAGTTGAGGTAGCCCACCAGGTCGGCGGCGCTGCGCGCGTCGCGCACGGCGGCGTCGTCAAAGCGGCGTTCGGGATGGGCGTGGCCGGCAATCCACTCCCAGTGCAGCGCTTCGCGGTGCGCCTCGAACAGCGCCTCGGCACTGATGGAAGTCGGTTTCATAGGCCCGCGAAAGCAGCTAGGCGACGGATTTCAGCGGCTCCCAATCGGCGATCAATTTGTGCACGACGGCGGCGTCAGGCTCACTCTTGAGCCGCTCACGCAATTCGCGGTCGGACAGCATTTCTGCAATCTCGGACAGGATTTCCAGGTGACGCTGCGTCGCGGCTTCGGGCACCAGTAAAAAGATCAGCAGCGCCACGGCTTCGTCGTCGGGCGCGTCAAAGGGAATCGCTTGCTGCACGCGCACCACGGCGGCCAGCGGGTTTTTCAGGCCCTTGATGCGGCCGTGCGGAATGGCCACCGCGTGGCCCAGGCCGGTAGAGCCCAGGCGCTCGCGCGCGAACAGGTTGTCGGTGACGGTGCTGCGCGCAATGGCGTGCTGGTTTTCAAACAGCAAGCCGGCCTGCTCGAAGACGCGCTTCTTGCTGGTGGCGTCAACATCCACCAGCACGTTGCTGGTGGGCAGGATGGCAGCGAGTCGGTTCATGGGACCAATCCCTTGTCACCCGGCCACAGCGGCATGCGGGCGAAAGAAGCTGTTACTTCAGCCGGGCATGATAGCAACGGGCCCCTGGGTGCTGGCGCTGACCTGAGCCCTGAAACAGGTGGTTTTCCGCGCCAATGCGGCGCTGCAACAACAGCCTTGGTCCGGGGCAAACGGCCTGAAGGGCCGCAAGATGCAAAACGGCCCCGAGGGGCCGTGCCATGCAAGCGCCGTGCGCTACGCCGCTTCAGGCCGCGCTGGCCGCCTGCCGTTTGGGGCTGGTGTGGTGGTGGTCTTGCAGCCGGTCTTTGTGGCGCACCACCTGGCGGTCGAGCTTGTCCATGAGCTGGTCAATGGCGGCGTACAGGTCTTCGTGGGACTGCTCGCAGAAGATGTCGCGGCCCTTCACGTGCAGCGTCACTTCGGCCTTCTGCCTTCGCTCTTTCTCCTTCATTTTTTCTACGGTCAGCAGTACGGTGACATCCACCACCTGGTCAAAGTGCCGGGTCACACGGTCCAGCTTGGTGAGCACGTACTCTCTCAGGGCTGGGGTGACTTCCAGGTGATGTCCGCTGATCGTCAAGTTCATCAGAACCTCCTTTGCAAGGGGAAAAAATCGGCCAGCAAGCAGGCTGCCAGCCACGGGAGAAACAGGGTTGGGGGAGTGGAAAGCAGGGTAAGGCGGGGTACCAAAAGCGGGTGCTGGCGGGGGATGTCTCGAGCCCAGTGTGCACCCGTTGACGGGGCCTGACAAGTGGGTTGCCGCAGGACTTTTGCGGGCTTGATGTGACGCAATGCTGCGCCCGGCCAGCGGCTGTATCAGCGCGCTATCTGGCCTGCATCGGGCCTGCATCAGGCCCGCATCAGACCTGCATCAGACCCGCATCAAGGGCCTAACAACTTATGCTGCGCTCACCACCACCTTGCCGTCCGCACCATGGCCCAAGACCTGCTCATCCGCAACGCCACCCTGCCCGACGGCCGCCAGGGCATTGACCTGCTGGCCCAGGGCGGGCGCATCGCCGCCGTGGGCCCGGGTTTGCCCCAGCCACCGAATGCGGTGGTGGTGGATGCGGCTGGGCAGTTGGTCAGCCCACCCTTTGTCGACGCCCACTTCCACCTCGACGCCACGCTCAGCCACGGCCTGCCACGGGCGAATGCCAGCGGCACGCTGCTCGAAGGCATACAGCTGTGGGGCGAACTCAAACCGTTGCTCACCGAAGAGGCCATCGCCCAGCGCGCCATGCAGTATTGCGACTGGGCCGTAGCGCGTGGCCTGCTGGCCATACGTTCGCATGTGGACGTGTGCGACGAGCGCCTGCTGGCCGTGCGCGCGTTACTGGACGTGAAGCGCCGCGTCGCACCCTATCTCGACCTGCAACTGGTGGCCTTCCCGCAAGACGGTGTGCTGCGCGCACCCGGCGCGCTGGACAACCTGTTGCGCGCGCTGGACCTGGGTGTGGACGTGGTGGGCGGCATCCCGCATTTTGAGAGCAGCATGGAGCAAGGCGCACTCAGCGTGAAGCTGCTGTGCGAACTGGCCGCGCAGCGTGGCTTGCCGGTGGACATGCACTGCGACGAGAGCGACGATCCGCTGTCGCGCCACATCGAGACTCTGGCTTTCCATGCGCAGCGCCTGGGCCTGCAAGGCCGTGTCACGGGTTCGCACCTGACCTCCATGCATTCGATGGATAACTACTACGTCAGCAAGCTGCTGCCGCTCATCAGGCAGGCCGGCGTGCACGCGGTGGCCAACCCGCTCATCAACATCACGCTGCAGGGCCGCCACGACAGCTACCCCAAACGCCGCGGCATGACACGCGTGCCCGAGCTGATGGCGGCGGGCGTCATCGTTGGCTTTGGCCACGACTGTGTAATGGACCCCTGGTACGCGCTGGGTTCGGCCGATATGTTGGAAGTGGCGGCCATGGGCTTGCACGTGGCGCAGATGACTTCGGTGCAGGGCCAGCGCCAATGTTTCGACGCCGTGACCGTGAACAACGCACGCATCCTGGGCCTGCAAGGCTATGGCCTGGACGTGGGCTGCCATGCCGACTTTGTGCTGCTGCAAGCCACGTCGCCCGAAGAAGCCATTCGGCTGCGTGCACAGCGCCTGCTGGTGGTGCGCCGCGGCGCCGTCGTCTCGCGCATGGCACCGGCGGTGGCTGAATTGACACTGCCCGGCCGCCCCAGCCGCGTGGATTTCACACGACACCCCCACCCTGCGTTGGCAGGGGCCGCTGGCTAGAATGGCGCAGACCCAGGGATGAGGAAGTACCCCAACAATGAAACTGCTCGGATCACTGACCAGCCCCTACGTGCGCAAAGTGCGTGTGGTGATGGCCGAAAAAAAGCTCGACTTCCAGCTCGAACTGGAAGACGTCTGGGGCCAGGACGACATCCTCAAGAGCAACCCGCTGGGCAAGGTGCCCTGCCTGGTGATGGAAGGCGGCGAAGCGGTTTTTGATTCGCGCGTCATCGTCGAATACCTGGACACACTCTCGCCCGTGGGCAAGCTCATTCCAGCCAGCGGCCGTGAACGCATTGAAGTACGCACCTGGGAAGCGCTGGCCGATGGCCTGCTGGACGCCAGCATCCTGGCGCGCCTGGAAGCCACCTGGCCCGGGCGCACCGCAGCGCAGCGCTCACAGACCTGGATAGACCGCCAGATGAGCCGAGTCGCCGCCGCGCTCAAGTCCATGGGCCAGGGCCTGGGCGACAAGCCCTGGGCCACAGGCAACCACTTCACCCTGGCCGACGTGGCCGTGGGCTGTGCGCTGGGCTATCTGGATTTTCGCTTTGCGCACATCGACTGGCGCGCCGAGCACCCCAATCTGCACAAGCTCTACGACAAACTCGCGGCGCGCCAGAGTTTCATCGACAGCGCGCCGCCCGCTGCGTGAACTGAGCTACTAATTTGTCGAGTTAGGCCACCACCGGTATAGCCGCCTGGAAACTGGCGCTCTGCGCCAGCGGCCAATACAGCTTGAAGACGTTGTGCGGCCACTCGCCGCGCCCTTCGATGGCCGCCAGCAGCGAGCCGGCTTTGACAAACGACAGCTGGTTGGCCAGCAGCCGCACGTCGTTGTCAGCCATGCGCCGCACGATGTGGCTGGCCGTGATCTGGTTGGGGTGCTCCAGCCCGGCGGCCTGCACCAGTTCTTTCAGCGCTTCCAGCGTGTTTTCATGGAAGCGCCAGACCCGTTCAGTCTTCGTCGGCACCACCAGCGCCTGCTGGCGTTTGGTGTCTTGCGTGGTCACGCCCGTGGGGCAGTTGCCAGTGTGGCAGGACTGGGCCTGGATGCAGCCCAACGCAAACATGAAGCCACGCGCGGCGTTGCACCAGTCGGCGCCCAGGGCGATGGTGCGTGCGATATCAAAAGCACTCACCACCTTGCCCGCGCAGCCAATTTTGACGCGCGAACGCAGGTTCAAACCCATCAGCGTGTTGTGCACCAGCAGCAGGCCTTCTTGCAGCGGCGCACCCACGTGGTCGGTAAATTCCAGCGGCGCCGCACCCGTGCCGCCCTCGGCGCCGTCGACGACGATGAAGTCGGGCAGGATGCCGGTTTCCATCATCGCCTTGCAAATCGCAAACCACTCCCAGGGGTGGCCAATGCACAGCTTGAAGCCGGTGGGTTTGCCGCCCGACAACTGACGCAGGCGCTCGATAAAACGCATCATCTCCAGCGGCGTTTTGAAAGCACCGTGGCTGGCTGGGCTGACACAGTCCACACCCACGGCCACACCACGCGCGGCGGCAATCTCGGCCGTCACTTTGGGGCCCGGCAGCACACCGCCGTGGCCGGGCTTGGCGCCCTGGCTGAGCTTAAGTTCGATCATCTTCACCTGCGCGTCCTGCGCGTTTTGCGTGAAGCGTTCTTCGCTGAAAGAACCGTCGTCGTTGCGGCAGCCAAAGTAGCCCGAGCCGATTTCCCAAATCAGGTCGCCGCCATTGACGCGGTGGTGCTGGCTGATCGAGCCTTCACCCGTGTCGTGGGCAAAGTTGCCGCGCTTGGCGCCGCCGTTCAGCGCCAGGATGGCGTTGGCGCTGAGTGCACCAAAACTCATGGCCGAGATGTTGAACACGCTGGCGCTGTAGGGCTGGCTGCAAGACGTGCCGCCGCCGCCGATGGTCAAACGAAAATCGTGGCTGGCCACGCGCGTGGGCGCCATCGAATGGTTTATCCACTCGTAGCCAATGGCCTGCACATCCAGTTGCGTGCCAAAGGGCCGCTTGTCGGCGTCGCCCTTGGCGCGTTGGTAGACCAGGCTGCGCTGCTGGCGCGAAAAGGGCGCGGCTTCGTGGTCGTTTTCAATGAAGTACTGGCGAATCTCGGGCCGTACGAACTCCATCAAGAAGCGCAAGTGCCCGATGACGGGGTAGTTGCGCAGCACCGAATGGCGCTGTTGGTGGGTGTCGCGCCAGCCCAGCGCCACCAAAAACAGGCACAGCAGCGCCAGGCCACCGCCCATCTTGAAGGCCACGAAGGTGAAGGTGAAGAGCAGCGTGCCCACGGCACTGAGCAGCCATGCCGTGTAACGCACGGGAAAGTAGACGTCGATGCGGTGCAGCCACTCGTGCATAGGCACTCCTCAGCAGGCGGGGTGGGCGCGATGGTAGCGGCGCGCGCGGCCGCCACGGCCGCAAGTTACCCGATAAAGCACGGCCAATTTGCCAGCCGCGCACGGGTGGCGCCGTAAACTGCCAGCACCCGCTTAACGGCAAGAAGGGCCGCGCGCGGCAACAGGGTCAAGCATGCAGGGACAACTCTTCACTCAGGACTTCCTGCGCCACGGCATTCGCCAGACGCCGCCCTACCAGGCCCTGGCGCAGTCCGACCTGCACGCTTTCTCGTCCAGGCTGGGCGAGATCTTCAGCGGCTTCACGGCCGCCAGCACGCTCAACGAAGCACAGACTGAACAACTGGTGATTGAACGTGTCCTGGCCGAACTGGGCTGGGGCCAGGACTATCTGCCGCAGGTCAACCTCAGTGGCAAGCGGCGCGAAGACGTGCCCGACATCCTGCTCTTTGCCAACGCCCAGGGCAGGGCCAAAGCGCTGGCCGAAACCCGCGACGAGCGCCGCTACCGCCACGGCCTGGCCATCCTGGAAGCCAAACGCTGGCTGCGGCCGCTTGACCGCGGTGATGGCAGCGAACCCACCGACCCCGGTGCGCCCAGCTCGCAAATGCTGCGCTACCTGAGCCGCGCTGACGTCACCAGTGACCGTGCGGTGAAGTGGGGCGTGCTCACCAACGGCGGCGTTTGGCGTTTGTATTGGCAAGACGCACGTTCACGCGCCGAAGAGTTTTTGGAAATTGACCTGGCCGCGCTGTTGGCCGTGCCAGGCGTGCAGGCCGAACTGGACGGCTACGAGCCCGGGCACGGCCTGTGCCTGTTTTTCCTGCTCTTCAACCGTGCGGCCTTTCTCACCCAAAGCTGGGACAGCGAAGCGCGCAGCTTTCACGCCTATGCGCGCAACGAAGCACGCGCTTATGAAGAGAAGGTGTCGCAAGACCTGGGGCGGCGAGTCTTTGACGACATCTTCCCCACGCTGGCACATGCGCTGGCGGCGGGGGACTTGCAGTCGCAGAAAGAAAAAGTCGGCTACGGCCAGGCCGCACGCATGCGCTACACGACGGACTACCTGGACGAGGTGCGCGAGGCCACGCTGATCCTGCTCTACCGGCTGCTGTTTTTGTTCTACGCCGAAGACCGGCGGCTGTTGCCGGTGGACGACCCACGCTACCGCGCCTACAGCGTGCGCGCGCTGCGTGAGGACGTGCGCGACAAGGTGGATGCGGGGGCGAAGTGGTCGACGACGATGACACGCTTGTGGTTGTCGCTGCAAGGCGTGTTCCACCTGATAGATGTCGGTGAAGACACCATTGGCATGCCGGCCTACAACGGCGGCCTCTTCAATCGCAGCCGCTCGCTGTTGTTGGAGCGAACGCGTGTGCCTGACTCTGTGTTGGCACCCATCATCGACGCCCTGTCACGCCGCACCGAAGACCTGCTGCATGGCTGGATCAATTACCGCGACCTCAGCGTGTCGCACCTGGGCGGCATCTACGAACGCCTGCTGGAATACAGCCTGACGCACGAGGTGCAAGCCGCTGACTTGCACTACTCACCCGAGGTCGACCGCATCGTGGCGCGGCCGGCCAGCTTTGCGCGCAAGGTCTCGGGCAGCTACTACACCCACGACGACCTGGTGCGTTTGATCCTGCGCGAGAGCGTGGGCTTGCTGGCCAATGAACGGGTGGCGGCCTTCGAAAAACTGGTGGCTGGCTGGAAGAAAAAAGGCTCACTTTCACCGCCCGAATGGGACCGGCTGGACGCCACAGACCCCGCCAGTGTCATTCTTGAACTGAAGATATGCGACCCCGCCATGGGCAGCGGCCACTTCCTGGTGGCCCTGGTGGACTTCATGGCCGACCGTGTGCTGGAAGGTGTGACGCTGGCCCAGCAACTGGTGGCCGAACAGCCCTGGGCCGCGCATCTGGTGGAAATCGGGCGGCCGTGGCAAAGCCCGCTGCTGGCGCGCATGGCGCACATCCGCGCCACCATCAAAGGGCAGGCCAAAGCGCACGGCTGGGCCGTCACCGATGCGCAGCTCGACGACCGCCACGTCGTGCGCCGCATGGTGCTGAAGAAAAGCATCTTTGGCGTCGACAAAAACCTCATGGCAGTGGAGCTGGCCAAGACCGCGCTGTGGCTGCACACCTTCACGGTGGGTGCGCCGCTGAGCTTTCTGGACCACCACCTCAAACACGGCGACAGCCTGCATGGCGAACAACTGGATGCTGTGCAGCAAGGCCTGCATGCACTGGGCACGCTGTTCCAGCAGGCTGAATTGCAGCGGCTTGAGCGTGCCGCCAAAGACTTGCGGCAGGTGGCCGACTTCACCGACCTGGACATTGCCCAGGTGCGCCTGTCCAAACAACTGGCCGAACAGGCCGACGCAGAAGTGGCGCCGCTGCACGCGCTGCTGGACTTTTGGCGCGCCATGCGCTGGCTGGCGCCCGGCTGGCCGGTGGACAAACCTGCCAAGTTGGCCAAGCTGGCTGATGAAGAATTGCGCCTGGCGCTGGATGAATTGCTTGCGCCCACGCGCAACCTCATGGCCACCTTGGCGCTGGGCAGCATCGAGGGCCAAGGCCGCGCCGTGGATGCGGCCAACGCGCTGCTGGTGCGTGTGCGCGCTCTGGCCACGCAGGAGAGTTTTTTCCACTGGTGGACCGCATTCCCCACGGCCTTTGCCACCCGAGTGCCGGGGTTTGACGCGGTCATAGGTAACCCGCCCTGGGACCGCATCAAACTGCAAGAAGTGGAGTGGTTTGCCGAACGTGAGCCCCACATCGCCGCGCAGCCGCGCGCGGCAGACCGCAAGTCATTGATCGCAGCCCTGCACAAAAAAGGCGCCCCGCTGGCCGCCGACTACACGCTGGCCGTGCAACGTGCCGACGCCAATGCGCGTGTGCTGTCCAAGGCCGGTGACTACCCCCTGCTGGGCGGCGGCGACGTCAACCTCTACAGCTTGTTTGTGGAGCGTGCGCAAGCGCTGGTCAAACCCGACGGCGTGGTGGCACTGCTCACGCCCAGCGGCATTGCGGCGGACAAAGGCGCGGCAGAGTTCTTTCGCAGCATTGCCACCACGCAGCGCTTGGGCGCGCTGTTCGACTTTGAAAATCGCAAGGCGCTTTTCCCGGACGTGGATTCGCGCTTCAAGTTCTGCACCTTGGTGTTTGGTGGGCCCGAACGGCGCTTTGCAATTACGCGGTGTGCGTTTTTCTTGCACAGCCTGGCTGAGCTGGATAGCGGTACGCGTTCGCTGGAGATGAACGCAGTCGACTTTGCTTTGATGAACCCAAACACCGGCGCCGCACCCATCTTCAGGAAGCAACGCGACCTGGATTTGGCAAAGGCGATGTACGCGCGCCATCCTGTCCTTGTGAGGCACGGCATAAATTCAACATCGCTGGGCCGGCAAGCGGACCGCCGAGTCTGGCCGGTCAGCTATTCGACGATGTTTCACATGACCAGTGACTCGAACCTGTTTCTAAGCCGCAGCCAACTGACCAACCTGGGCTTTGACTTGATGGCGCCCAACCGGTGGAGGCTGGGCAAGGACGAGGCTGTCCCACTGTACGAGGGCAAGATGGTGCAAGCGTTCGACCACCGTGCAGCCGACGTGGTTGTCAATCTTGCAAACCTGAAACGGGCTGCACAGCAAGAGTCGCTGGTCTCCGCAGAGAAGCAGTCCTCAGACCGCTATCCCACGCCCCAGTATTGGGTGCATCGCAAAGACATTTCTGACTCGAATCACTTCGACTATTGCATTGCCTACAAGTCGGTCACGGCGCCAAGCAACATGCGCACGATGATTGGAGCCATGTTGCCTTCCTGTGGTGTCGGCAACAGCATGGCGGTCTTGCTGCCCTCAATCGCCAAGGACGCCAAGTACTCGCGCTGGGCAAGCTTGCTGCTGGCCAACCTCAATGCTTTCGCCTATGACTTTTTGCTGCGGCAAAAGGTGCAGGGGCAGAACCTGAACTGGTTCATTGTCGAACAGTCGTGCGTCATCGATGCCGCCCGCTTCAACGACCCCTTGCCCACCCCCTTCGCCACCCACCTGCGCACTCAAGGCTTGATGAACGGCCATCACCCCCAGCCCAGCATCGCCGATTTCGTCGTGCCCCAGGTACTGGCGCTTTCCTACACCGCACATGACTTGGCGCCCTTTGCGCGCGACCTGGGCTATGTGGACGCACAGGGCCTGGTGCTGCCACCGTTTGTCTGGAATGACGAAGACCGCCGCCGCCGCTTGGCGGCGCTCGACGCGCTGTTTTTCCATCTCTATGGCCTGGGCGCGGACGACGCGGCCTATGTGATGGACACCTTCCCCATCGTGCGCCAACACGACGAATCCAACTTTGGGCGTTATCGCACCAAGGACGATGTGTTGGCGCTGCTCAGCTTGACGCCGGCGGCGGGCTGAAAAAGGCGTGCAGCGCGCGGGCCGTGTCCTGTGGCAACTCTTCGGGGATGTAGTGCCCGGCCGGCAAGGCATGGCCTTGCAGGCCCGCCGCGCAATGCGCGCGCCACAGCGCCAGAGGGTCAAACAGGGCCTGGATGACACCGCGCTGGCCCCACAGCAGCAGCGTGTCGCAGACGATCTTGTCACCTGCGGCGCGTGAGGCGCGGTCATGTTCCAGGTCGATGCCCGCGCTGGCCCGGTAGTCCTCGCACGCACCATGAATGGCGGCGGGGTCGCTGAAGCAGCGCTCGTACTCGGCCATGGCTTGGGGCTCGATGTAGGACGTGGTGCCCGCGCCCCAACCACCCAGCTTCCAGCGCAGGTAGCTCACCGGGTCGGCTTCGATCATGCGCTCAGGCCGGGGTGTGGGCTGGATCAGAAAGAACCAGTGGTAGTAGGCGCTGGCAAAGCGCATGTCGCTGGCCTCGTACATGTCCAGCGTGGGCGCAATGTCGATGAGCGCCAGGCGCCGCACGGCTTGCGGGTGGTCCAGCGCCAGGCGGTGCGACACGCGCGCGCCACGGTCGTGGCCGCAGACGCCAAAGCGCTCGTGACCCAGGGCTTTCATCAGCCGCACCAGGTCCAGCGCCATGCTGCGTTTACTGTAATTGGCGTGCTCAGTCTCACCCACCGGTTTGTCGCTGTCGCCATAACCACGCAGGTCAGGCAGCACCAGGAAAAAGTGCGGCGCCAGTTGCTGCGCCACGCGCTGCCACAACACATGGGTCTGCGGAAAACCGTGCACCAGCAGCAGCGGCGGAGCGCCTAGCGTGCCGCCCACGCGCGCATGGATGCGGGTGCCGGCCAACTCAAAGTCGCGCGCTTCAAAACCGTGGAACCAGGCGGGTGTGTTCATGCGCCCACATCATGCGCCAGCCCGTGCGCTAGCCCGTGCGCCAGCCCGGCCGCCTGGCTATACTGGCCACTCACAGCGCCGATTTGTTCCGACTTGCGGGCGCTTTCAACAAATGCCGCTAAAAGGGGACACCTGCCCGGTGCCCGCTTTGTGCGGCGCCGGGTTTTGCACGTATGGGTTCCGTCGGTCTGGTGACACCACAGCAGATGCCTTTTGGCGCGCCGCTGCCGCTGCAAAGTGGCGCCGTGCTGGCCAACTATGCGTTGACTTTTGAGACCTACGGCACGCTCAATGCCACACGCTCTAACGCTGTACTGGTGTGCCATGCGCTGAACGCCAGCCATCATGTGGCGGGGCGCCACGCCGACGGCAGCGTGGGCTGGTGGGACAACCTGGTGGGCCCGGGCAAGCCGCTGGACACAGAGCGTTTCTTCGTCATTGGCGTCAACAACCCGGGGTCATGCTTCGGCAGCACCGGGCCCATGCACTTCAACCCGGCCACGGGCCAGGTTTATGGCGCCGACTTCCCGGTGGTCACGGTGGAAGACTGGGTCGACGCGCAAGCGCGCCTGGTCAACGCACTGGGCATAGAACAACTCGCTGCTGTGTTAGGCGGCAGCCTGGGTGGCATGCAGGCCCTGGCCTGGACGCTGCGCCACCCGGCGCGTCTGCGCCACTGCATCGCGGTGGCCACGGCGCCGAACTTGAGCGCGCAGAACATCGCCTTCAACGAAGTGGCACGCCGCGCCATCGTCACCGACCCCGACTTTCACGGCGGCCACTACATCGCGCAGGGCACGCTGCCCAAACGTGGCCTGCGCGTGGCACGCATGATCGGCCACATCACCTACCTGAGTGACGACGCCATGGAAGCCAAGTTCGGGCGCGAACTTAAACAGGCCGCGCTGGGCTACACGACGCAGGATGTCGAGTTCCAAATCGAGAGCTACCTGCGCCACCAGGGCGACAAGTTCAGCGAATACTTTGACGCCAACACCTATTTGTTGATCACGCGCGCGCTGGATTACTTCGACCCCGCGCTGGCCCACGGCGGCAACCTGGCGCGTGCGCTGGCGCCGGCCAAGGACAATCAGTTTTTGCTTGTCAGCTTCAGCACCGACTGGCGTTTTGCCCCCGCGCGCAGCCGCGAAATCGTCAAGGCCCTGGTCGACAACCGCATTGCGGTCAGCTACGCCGAGATCGACGCGCCACACGGCCACGATGCTTTCCTCTTGGACGACGCGCGCTACCACGCGGTGATGCGCGCCTACTTCGACAAGGTGGCCGAAGTATGAGCGAACGCAGAGACTTGGAAGTCATTGCCAGCCTCGTGCCCGCCGGCAGCCGCGTGCTCGACCTGGGCTGCGGCAATGGCGAGATGCTGGCCTGGCTGCAACAGCACAAAGCGTGCAGCGGCTACGGCATTGAGATAGCCGACGCCAACGTGCACAGCTGCGTGCAGCGCGGTGTCAACGTCATCCAGCTCAATCTGGAAGAAGGCCTGGCGCTGTTTGACGACGCCAGCTTTGATGTGGTGCTGCAAGTCGACACGCTGCAACACCTGCGCAACACCGAACGCATGCTCAAGGAAACGGCGCGTGTGGGCCGCATCGGCATCGTCGCCTTCCCCAACTTCGCACACTGGCCTAACCGCCTGCATGTGCTGACAGGGCGCATGCCGGTGACCCGTGCCTTGCCTTACCAGTGGTACGACACGCCCAACATCCGCGTCGGCACCTACGCCGACTTTGAAGTACTGGCCGGCAAGTGTGGCCTGGCCGTCACCGACAGCTTTGGCCTGCAAGCCGGCCAGGTGCTGCGGCGCTGGCCCAACCTGCGCGCCAGCGTGGCGGTGTTTCGGTTTGAGCAGCGCTGAGCGGCGCTCGAGAAAAACTCAGGCCGCCGGCAAGCGCAGGCCAAATACCGTGCCTTGATCGCTGCTGCTGTCCACTGCCAGGCTGGCGCCCATGGCTTGTGCCAGTTGGTGCGACAGC
Source organism: Rubrivivax sp. (assembly GCA_031379155.1). Classification (GTDB taxonomy): domain Bacteria; phylum Pseudomonadota; class Gammaproteobacteria; order Burkholderiales; family Burkholderiaceae_C; genus Rubrivivax. The sequence continues at coordinate 3,966 of JANNEX010000117.1, read as the reverse complement.
GCCAGTCCCAGGCCGGTGCCGGGCACCGTGCCGCGTTCTGCGCCCAGGCGGTCAAAGGGCTTGAACAGGCGCGCCTGTTGGGCGGCGTCCAGGCCACGGCCGTGGTCTGCCACTTTGAGCGTTAGATGTGCAGCCTCGCGCTGCAAGCTCAGGCGCACCCAGCCGCCTTCGCGGTTGTATTTGATGGCGTTGGACAGCAAATTGCTCAGCACCTGTTTGAGCCGTTTGCGGTCGGCCAGCACGTTGCATGCACCGTCGACAGGCAAGTTGTTTACCAGGCCGATGCCACGGCTGCTGGCCACGGCCGCCAGCATGGCCCAGGCTTCGTCCAGCACATCGCGCAGCGCCACGGCCTGGGTGTGCAGCACGACATGGCCGGTTTGCACACTGCTGAGGTCCAAGATGTCGTCCACCAGGGCCAGCAGGTGGCGGCCGCTGGCCAGCACCTGGCGGTTCCAGCCCTGTTGACGTTCACCCACGCCAGGCTGCAATTCCAGCAACTGCGCAAAGCCCAGGATGGCATTCAGCGGGGTGCGCAACTCATGGCTGACACGCGACAAAAACTGCGACTTGGCGGCGTCGGATGCGGCCGCGCGGTCACGCTCTTGCAGCAGTGCCTGCGCTTGTTTGGCCGCCGTGATGTCGGTGTGCGTGCCAATCATGCGCAGCGCCTGGCCCTGTGCGTCGCGGCTGATGACCATGCCGCGTGAAAGCACCCACTTCCACCGTCCGTCGCGGCAGCGGATGCGGTGTTCACTGACGTAGGTGGGCGTGTGGCCTGCAATGTGTGCCTCGCGCTTGGCCAGCATGGGCGCCACGTCGTCGGGGTGGGTCAGCCTGTCCAGCGCGCCGGGGCGTTTTGCCAATTCATTGGGGTCCAGGCCGTACATGGCCAGCAAAGCCGGCGAAAAGACCTCCATGCCATCGGCGATGTGCCAGTCCCAGACGCCGTCGCCCGTGCACTCCAGCGCCAGCTTCCACAGCTCACCACTCTCAGCCAGCGCAATCTCAGTGCGTTTGCGCTGCGTGATGTCAAAGAGCAGGCCCACGCGCACCTCAAAGCCGTCTTCGGACGGCGCCGGTGCACTCAGCACCTGAATCCACTTCTCGCTGCCGTCGGCCAACACGGCGCGCACTTCGGCTTGCAGTGGCAAGCGCTGGTCCATGGCGGCTTCGCTGAGCGAAACCATGCGCGAGACATCGTCGGGGTGGCGAAAGCGCACCATGGCTTCGCTGTCGGCCAGCACGGCTTCGGGCTCGATGCAATACAGCTCACGCACGCCGTCGCTGACAAAGCTGTAGTGGCGCCGGCCGTCGGGGTGTATGGCCAGCCGGTAGACGACGCCCGGCAGCAACGAAATCAACTGTTGCTGGCTGGCCTGGCTGCGCTGCAAGGCCTGGCGCGACCGCACCTGCTCGGTGATCTCTTCGACCGTGCCTTCAAAGTACAAGACTTCGCCGCTGGCACTGCGCACCGGGTGCGCGTGTTCACGAATCCAGATGCGTTCACGTGTCTTGTGGCGGTAGACCTCGGACTCGAAGCCCAGCACCTTGCCGTCGCGTTCCAGCAGCGCCATGAACTCGGCGCGGCGACTGGGCAGCACATACCACTCGCGCGCAATGTCCTGCACGGCGGCCAGCAGTTCTGCTTCGCTGGCGTAGCCGTTGAGCTGCACCAGCGCGGGGTTGGCACGCAGCGACAAACCCTGAGGCGAAGAGCGGTAGGCGCCTATGGGCAAAAACTCAAACAGCGACGAGAAGTCGGCGGCCGGGCTTTTGTCCATGGCAGACAAGATTCAGTCCAGCGTGACTTCGGTGCGAACCGTGCCTGCGCGGTCGGCGCTGGCCATCAGCGCGATGGCCGTGCCGCGCGCGCCACGCACCACCCATTCCACCACCGCGCGGTCGGCGGTGATTTCGCGTTTGGGCAAAAAAGCCTGCTGCGAAGCGCTGGGTGCATGACCTTCCAAGTGAGCGGCTTCTACGCGCTCTTTGCCACCCACCAGACTGACGCCCGGCGGCAGGTGGATGTTGAAGATCGTGCCGCGCACGGCCTTGCGTTCAATCGCGCGTTTGCTCACATAGGCCGGCAGATAGCCGCTGTTGGCCACGGCAAAGCGGATGCGCCAGGTGTCAGGCCCCAGCGCACGTACTTCGGCGCGCAGCACCTCCAGCTTGGGCAGGCTCAGGCCCAGTTGCATCAGCCACGCCGGGAAGCGCGCCGCTTCGCGTTCACGCAAATGCGGCGGCGGGTTACGCCAGAAATTCATGCGGTCCCAGCCACCCAACTCCACCATGCCTAACTGCGGGTGTCGGTAGGCATACCAGTCGACATAGGCCTTGCCGGCGCACTGTTCGTCGCTCCACTTCAGCAGCTTGATGTCATCTTCTACCGGGTGCTCGCGGTACCAGTCAATCCACTTGTAGTCGGTGATGCCGGCTTCTTTGTTGGGCGACCAGATTTCCACCACCCAGAACAGCGCGCCCAGGTGTTCATAGACCCAGTCTTGCGTGCCGGTGACGACCTGCTTGGGGTGGTACTTGAAGTCGTGCCAGATGCTGACGGCCGGGTAGCCCGTGAGCTTGGCGCCCAGCGCGGACAGGCGCTTGATCAGCCACAGGTCTTCGGGCGTCATGTCGTCGTCGCTGGCCGTGCCCATGGGCCGCAAGATGACTCCGCTGTGGGTGTGGAAGCTGACGGCAGCGCCGATGTTGGGGTGCTGGCTGATGAAGTCGACCATGGCGCGCACTTCGGGCTCGCTGGCCGGGTAAGGGCCGGCGCCTTGCTGCTCGCCTTCCTGGCGCCAGTGGGCGGGGAAGTTGCGGTTCAGGTCCAGGCCTTCGCGGTCAGAGTTGGCGGTGATCTTGATGCCGTCAAAATTTTTCAGCGTGCCTTCGGGCATCAGGCGGTAGTAGTCGCCGCCAAATTCGCCCGGATCGCGCGCCACCAGCAGGCGCGGCTCGGCGGCGTGTTTTTTGTAAGTGCCGTGGGGATCGGGGATGCGCATGCTGAGCATGCGGCCGTCTCCGTCCACGTCCTCGATCGTCAGGCCGTCGACGGGCGTTTCGTCAAAGGGGTAAGGACGCGTCGAGCTGCGGATGTGGCGCGGTTTGTCGGCCAGCGCCAGCTCGGCGCCGTCGGGGTTCAGGCGCGGCACCAGGTAGACCACGCGCGTGTCCAGCAAGTGGCGCACTTGCGCTTCAGCGCCGTACTGCGACACCAGTTGGTGCAGCCAGTACAGGCAGGCCGTGCTGGCTGTCAGTTCGGCGGCGTGGATGTTGCCGTCGACCCAGATGGCGGGCTTGTCAGCGTCTGCGCCCGTGGCCTGGTTGGTGATGGCTAACAGCCAAATGTCACGGCCTTCATAACTCTTGCCGATGGAGCGCAAAGCCACCAGCAGCGGTGCAGCGGCGGCATAGTCTTGCAGCAGGCGGGTCAGTTCGGGGTAGCGGTAGAACTGGTCAAAACGCGGGACGGGAATGGCGGGCATGGCCTACAACTTTTGGACGGTGGCGGATGCTACCTTCGCGCGCCCAACCCGCGCTTAGCTACTGACCCTTGAACAGCGCCTGGAAGTGGCGCGACACGGGCAATGTTTCGCGCCGGCCGTGCAGGGTGACGTGCATGTGGCCTTCGTCCACCCGCACCGCCGCGCAGATATGACGCTGGTTGACGATGACCGAGCGATGCAGTTGCCAGAACACCGCCTCATCCAGCTGCGCCAGCAGCTCTTTGAGCGGTGTGCGAATCAGCGCGTCGCCCTGCGCGTGCACGACGCGCGTGTAGCGGCTGTCGCTCTCGAAAAAGATGACTTCGTCGCAGCGGATCAGGCGCACTTCACGGCCCACGGCGGCTTGCAGGACGGTCAACGGCGGCGGCCTGCGCACCTGGGCGGCCAGGTCGCGCAGCAGGGTTTGCATGTCGCTTGACGCGGCTGCAGCCCATGGTGTCAGGCGCGGTTGCAG
>JANNEX010000042.1:0-1512 GCA_031379155.1 Rubrivivax sp. | reverse complement strand
TGGCCTTCAAACACCGTGCGTGGCCCGACAAAGCCGCCCATGGCCAGGCGCACTGCGCGGTAGCCTGACTGCGCCGCCCAACCGGGGTGCAAGCGCTTGGTCCAGGCGCCTTCGGCCAGGTATTCAATGATGCCGCCGGCCAGGCTGCCGGCAATGCCAAAGGCGTTGACCATCTGTGCTGGCGGCAAGCGCAACATCGCGCCGACACCGGCCACCGCGCCCATGACGCCAAAGATGGCGGTGGGGTGAAAGCCGGCCTTGTGCACTTTCATCGGCGCCACTGCACACAAGCGGCAGGTGACTTCCACGCCCAGAGCGATGCCACGCAGCAAATCAGCGCCGCTGGCACCGTGGCGCTGTGCTGCGGCCAGCACGGCAGGCACGATGACCGCGCCGGCATGCACGGGGCCGCCTTCATAGGTGTCGTCAAAGTCTTCGCCGTGCGCGGCGGTGCCATTGACGAAGGCCGCACCTTCCACGCCCAAGGTCTGCTCGGCGCCTATCACCGTGCAGGGGCCGCTCTGGTCGATGGCGGCGAGTGCGGCGGCCACGTAAGGCTCGTGGCGCGCGGCGATGCAGATGCCGGTGATGTCGAGCAGCAGGCGCTGCGCCACAGCCAAGGTTCGCGGGTCGTCTTGCGGTTGGCTCGCGACCAGCGCACCGGCCAGCCGCTGCGCCACCGACGGTGTTTCAGCGTTCATCGGCACCTTTGCGGCCACGAAATTCTCTCCACGCCGTATAGGTCGTCAGCAGGGCGGCCAGCAGCAGCAGCGCCAGCGAGACCTTGTCCTGCAAGAAGATCATCGCGTCGCCGCCAGATATCACCAGGCTGCGCCTGAAGTTGCTCTCTACCAAGTAGCCCAACACCAGGCCCAACACCAGCGGCAGCACCGGCACCTTGAACCAGCGCAGCGCATAGCCCAACACACCCACGCCAACGACCAGGAAGATGTCGAACACGCTGCCGTGGATGGCGAACACGCCCGACATCACCAGCGCCAGGATGCCGGCAATCAAGTAAGGCTTGGGCCGATTAACCAGCCAGATGCAGGGCGACAAAATGACCAGGCCAATCAGCAGCATGGCGATGTTGGCCAGCAGCAAGCCGCCGTACAGGCCATACACCACCTGCGGCGCTTTGGCGAACAACATGGGCCCGGGCTGTAAGCCGTGGATCAGGAAGCCGCCCAGCAGCACGGCGGCCGAGTTCGAGCCCGGTATGCCCAGGCTGAGCAGCGGCACCAGCGCGGTGGCCGTGACCACGTTGTTGGCGCATTCGGGCGCGGCAATGCCTTCGGGTGAGCCGTGGCCAAATTCTTCGGGATGTTTGCTCCAGCGCTTGGCTTCCGAGTAGGCCATGAAGGCTGCGATGGTGCCGCCCGCGCCCGGCGTCACGCCTTCTACGGTGCCCACCACGGCGCCTATGGCTTGCGGCTTGAACAGGCGCTTGCTCATGGCCCAGTTGGGCAGCTTGAGTTTGGCTTGCCCCTTGTGCGCCTTGGCCCACGCAGG
>JANNEX010000032.1:0-3486 GCA_031379155.1 Rubrivivax sp. | reverse complement strand
CACCTTCCATGGCCTTGGTGGTGGCCTTGAAGGTGGTCTCGACCTGGCTGGCCGGCGCGTCATAGCGCCACTCGACCCGCGTGTCGGTGACGAAAGCGTAGGCATGGCGCGCGAACAAGGCCAGCGTCTCGGCCTTGTCGTCGGGCAGCACGGCCGCCGACAAGTAGCGCTTGTCGGGCGGCATCTTGGCAATCCACTCGGTGGCCGAGATTGCCTGCCAAGTCGCGCCCGTGGGCGCAAACAGCGCGTAGGCTTTGCCTTTGACGCGCAGCGCCAGCACCTTGGCATCACCGCCGCCGTCCCAGCGCTCGCCCGGGGCCGGCAGCGTCAGGCGCAGGTCGCCGCGCGAGAGCTGGATGTAGGCATAGGGGTTGCCATGGGCCACCGTGACTTGCATGTCGTCGGCGCCGCGTGCGAAAGAGATGTCGATGGCCCAGTCGCTCGCTTTGGCCAGCTTGGCCACGCCGGGCTCAAACGCGGCCGGTGCCAGCAGCAGCGCGTCGCGGTGCGGATAGCCGACCTCGGTGTCGCGCCGTTCAGTGGCCACAACCTCTTTGCTGGGCAGCACCATCTCAAAGCCAGCCGGCGTGGTCTTCACCGTCATGGGCTGCACAAAGATCGGGTCGGGCTTGGGGTTGAAGATCAACGTTGAGTACCACTGGCTGGTGGGCGCCGCTTTTTTCAACATGGCTTCGGTGCGCAGGGGCGCAGCGGGCAGGCTCTTGTCGCTGCCCTTGGGCCCCACGATGTAGGCGCCAGCGCCGGCCTTGACGGGCTGCGCGCGCACCGTCGACGGCAGGGTCGACAGTGCCAGGCCTAGCGTCACGCCTGCCAGGCCTACCATGCGGGCCACGCCGGCCAAGTCGAATCCGAGGGTTTTGTTCATCCATGACTCCACGGCACCGTCCCACGGGCGCCTGCGCTCCATTTTTTGTTGAAAGCGCTTTCATTGGGCTCCGGACTTACCCGAATCCAAGCTGGCATGTCCTATGCATGGCGCTGCCGCCTGGCACAGTGAAAACCCGGGGGCAAATCCAATTGACGCCCCGGGTCAGAATTTACTATCCTAATGAAAGCGCTTTCAACTTCTCGCGCCACTCGCTCTCAACCCACAGCCCAACTTTCAAGATGCCGGGCAGCGCCCCGGATCATGGAAGGGTTCCACACTAAGGGTGACTCTGTATGCACCACCATCCTTGCCGCAATGGCAGACCCGAACAGCCGGCCCGCATGGCTGCGCTGGCGCGCGCGGCGTGTGTCGCCCTGAGCAGTCTGTCGCTGTGCGGCGCGGCTGCGGCGATCGACTTCGGGCCCTTCAGCCTGACCGGCTTCGTCAAGGCCGAGGCAGTCCGCGTCAGCAGCTACTGCCCGTTGAAGGAATGCCAGGTCGAACAGTTCGCCGGCAAAGAGTTCTACTGGTCCGATGAACTGGTGCAAGGCAAGTCCTACGGCCCCGGCACCACCCACATCACGCTGGCCCAGCCCTACTTGGCCGTCAAGTTCGACCTGCCGCAGGGCTTCAAAGTGTCGGGCCTGCTGAGCCAGCGTTGGCGCGATGGCAAAGAAGACTTCAAGGGCTTCTGGTACGACAAAAGTGTGGCCATCAGCCATGAGGACTACGGCCGCTTCACCGTGGGCGCGATGCAGACACGTGCCTGGAGCATGGCCGACTACCCCTTTGGCAGCGACATCGGCGTCGGCGACCCCTGGGCTTCGTCGGGCGCCGGCTACGGCCTGCTCACCCGTGCAGCGCGCTACACCTCCCGCGTGTTCGATGTCGCCGAAGGCGACGTCGTGGCCGAACTCACCTATGACGTGGGCAAGAGCGGCTGGAAGAAAAACAAACCCGAGTTCTGGGAAGTCTGGGTGCAGTACCGGCGCGGCGATCTGGGCCTTGATCTGATGATCCAGAACGGCAAAAACGGCGGCCCCGTGGCCTTCGGTCACGCCCCCTTCACCAGCCTGTTTTACGACGCGCAATTCGACAAGGACCTGGGCGGCTCAAGCCAGGGCATTGCCATGATCATGGCGCGCTACCAGGTCGACGCCAAGCTGCAACTCTCGGCCGGTTTGCGCGGCAACCGCTGGAGCGGCGCTTACGCCAAGTTCTTGCAATCCAAGACGGTCAATCCGGGCGGTTTCGACATCTGGAACAACCCCTTCAACGTCGACTGGAGCAAGGACCTGGGCGGCGGCGTCTACAAGGGCCACCCCGCCACCTCGGTCGACTTTGTGCTGGGCGCGCGCTACAAGATCGCCCCCAAGTGGACGGCCCACACCGGCATGGTCCACCTCGGCGCCGCAGCCACCGACAACCCCAGCGACCGTGGCCAATCGAACTCGGCCACCTTCAACTCACTCGGCCTGGGCTACGACTACGGCCAGGGCTTGCAGTTGTACGGCCTGGCCGGCATGGTGAACTACGCCAGGCGCGGCCTGGCCCCGACCAGCATGCCCAGCAACCAGGCCTTCTCCAGCATCGACTCGCGCGTGAAAACACGCGGCACCTGGTTAGGCGCCGGTGCGACCTTCACCTTCTGAGCTGCACACGCTAGAGGTCCACACCATGAAGCATTCATTCCTCCTGCGGTTTGTCCGCCCTGCCCTGGCCGGCTTGGCCGCCCTGACCGCCCTATTGGCCCTTGTGCTCGCCGCCTGCGGTGGCGACGGCAGCACACCGGTGACTGGCGTGCAGGTCCGTGCGCTGAGCCCTGAGTTCACGGCCCGCAAAGCCGTGGCCTATTCGCCCTACCGCACGGCCGCCAACGAAGCCGGTCTGGCCGCCGAGGCAGTCCCCAAGGCCAACATCAAACAAGACCTTGACCTGCTGCTGGCGGCGGGCTTTCGCCTCATCCGCGTCTTTGACAGCGACGACAAGGTGGCCAAGCAAACGCTCGAGGTCATCAGGGACAACAACCTGAACATCAAGATGCAGCTCGGCGTCTACATCCAGAGTGGCGCCGACGCCGCCAACCAGGCCAACCTGGCACGCGCCGTGGCGCTGGCCAATGGCTTCAAGGACATCGTGCTGGCCGTCAGCGTTGGCAACGAGACCATGGTGTCGTGGTCGTTCAACAAGTCCACGCCTGCCGTCATGGCCGGCTACATCAAGAAGCTGCGCGACCAGATCACACAACCGGTGACCACCGACGACAACTACGCCTTCTGGGCCGACGCGCCCACCGCCATCACCGACGTCATCGACTTCGCGGCGCTGCACACCTATGTCGAACTTGACACCTACTTCGACCCGACACGTTGGGAGTGGAAGCGCACCAGCGTGCCAGCGGCGCAACGCGCGGTGGCCATGATGGACGCCGCCATCACCGAGGCCCGGCGCCAGTACGACGGGGCGCGCAGCTTCTTCGACAAGCGCGGCCTGGCCCACATCCCCATCATCATTGGAGAAACCGGCTGGAACGCCGTCGACCTGGGTCGGCTGGCCTTCCGTGCCCACCCGGTCAACCAGAAGATGTACCTCGACCG
>JANNEX010000031.1:0-7305 GCA_031379155.1 Rubrivivax sp. | reverse complement strand
CGTGCGAGTGGTGTCGGGGTGAGCTTTCGCCGTGTCGGCGCCCGCTGCGAGGCGCCCTTGTCCTACACGCGCGGCCGGAACTCTGGCGTCAAATTGTGCTCGCCAAACCTCAGGCGCCGTCGGTGCCCGGGACAGTGGCATGACACCAAGAGGACGCCATGAACCCCATTAAATTTGTTGCCGCCGCATTGATCGTTGCCGGTGTGCTGGGCCTCATGTACGGAGGCTTCAGCTACACCAAGAACACCACTGCCGTGAAGCTCGGGCCGATTGAGCTGGCGGTAAAGGAGAAGGAAACGATCAACGTCCCGATGTGGGCCGGCATCGGTGCCATCGTCGTCGGCGGTCTGCTGTTGGTGCTTGGCGGGCGCAAGAGCTAGATGTCCCGTCGCTGGGTGCTGGTGGTTGCGGCAGTCGGCGTCGTTCTGGCAGGGCTGTTGGCGGGGTGGTGGCTGCGCGCGCCGCGGGTCGCCGCACTGACGCTGCAAGTCGCGCCACTGGTGCGCACGCTGCAGTTTTCGGCCCGCGTGGCCAGCGCGTCGCGTGTCGATGTCGGCGCCACGCTCACCGGCCGCGTGCTGCACGTGGCGGTGGCTGAGGGCGCGCTGGTCAAACAAGGCGACGTGCTGCTGCGCCTGGAGAGCGCTGAGTTGCTGGCCGCGTTGGCGCAGGCGCAGGCCGGCGAGCGCCAGGCCGGCGCGCGCTTGGCTGGCTTACGCAGCACCGGGCGCGGCAGTGCCGAGGCTGCGCTGGCGCAGACTGATTCAGTGCTGCTTGCCGCGCAGGCCGAATTGCAGCGCACGCGCGACCTGGTGGCCCAGGGTTTCCTGAGCCCGTCGCGGCTGGATGAAGTGCAGCGCAACGTGGCTGTGGCGCTGGCCCAGCAGGCTGGCGCACGCGCGCAGCGAGCGGCCAATGCCGAGCCCGGCACCGAGGTTCAACAGGCCCAGGCGCAACTGGCCCTGGCCAGTGCGGCCACGGCCGCAGCGCAGGCACGGCTGGCACAAGCCGTGCTCAGCGCGCCAGCCGACGCCAAGGTGCTGGCGCGCATGGTCGAGCCCGGGCAGATCGTGCAGCCCGGCCGCGCGCTGCTGACGCTGGCGCTGACGGGCGCGCCGCAGTTGGTGGCGCAGGCCGACGAGCGGTTTCTTGAGCAGCTGCAAGTGGCACAGAGCGCCACCGTGGTGGCCGACGCTTTCCCCGGCCAGCGCTTTGCCGCGCGTGTGCAGACCATCGCGCCGCTGGTCGACGCCCAACGCGGTGCCGTCGAAGTGAAGTTCTCGCTGCCACAAGCGGCGCCGGCCTTTTTGCGCGAGGACATGACGCTGTCGGTAGAGGTTGAGACCGCGCGCCGCGATGCCGCGCTGGTACTGCCGACCGGCGCCTTGCGCAGCGAAGACGGCGCCGGCGGCGCCACGGTGTGGGTCGAAAGCGGCGGTCGTGTGCAAGCCCGCGCGCTGCGTCTGGGCCTGCGCACTCTGGATGCGGCCGAAGTGCTGGCAGGGCTGGTGGCCGGTGACACGGTGCTCATCGGCGCGGCGCCGCCGCCAGGACAGCGCGTGCAGGCCGATCGCAGCGCGCAGGCTGCGTCGGCCGCATTGGCGGCCTCGGCCCTCAAGCCCGCGCGCACCGACGCCGGTGCGGCAATGACCAACGCGATGGGGCGCTGAGCGCCATGTTCACGGCTCTCGGATTTGAGCGCCGTGTGGCCACCCGCTTCCTGCGCGAAGGGCGCATGCAAACAGTGCTCATCATCGTCGGCGTGGCCGCCGGCGTGGCGGTGGTGGCCTACATCTCGGCGCTCATCACCGGCTTGCAGAAAAACACCATCGACAAAACGCTGGGCGCACAGGCGCATGTCACGCTGAGCGAGCGCGACGACGCTGTCACACCCGCGCGTGCAGCCAGCGCCGGCACCACGGTGCTGACACAAACACAGCCGCGCGCGCAGCGCCCGCGCGCCATCGCCAATTGGCAGGCCCTGGTGCCGCTGCTCGAAGCCCTGCCCGGCGTGGCTGCGGTGTCACCCACGCTCACCGGCGCCGGCCTGGCGCTGCGCGGCGAGGCCAGCAAGTCGATCGCGCTCATCGGTGTCGATCTGGAGCGCTACGACCGCATCGTTGGCCTGCGCTCGAAAGTGATTGACGGTGTGGCGCGGCTGGGGCCCGGCGAAGGCATCATCGGGCGTGAATTGGCCGACGACCTGGGCGTGCGTGTGGGCGATCGCATCACGCTGTCCACCGGCAGTGGCAGCAGCGCCGTGACCGACGCGCTGCGCATCACGGCGCTGGTGGATCTGGGCCAGCGCGAACTCAACCGCCGCACCGTCATCGTGCCGCTGCGCGGCGCGCAAAGCCTGGTGGGTTTGCCGGGTGGTGCCACCAGCCTGGAGCTGACGCTGCACGACATCTGGTCGGCCCAGACGGTGGCCAGCGAATTGGCGGCGCGCTTGCCTTACAAGGTGGAAAGCTGGCAGCAGGCCAACGCACAGCTCGTGTCCGCCCTCAACGCCCAGTCGGTCAGCACCGGCGTGATCCGCGCCGTGGTCATGGTCGTCGTGGTGCTGGGCATCGCCAGCGTGCTGGTGGTGTCGGTGGTGCAAAAGCGCCGCGAGATCGGCATCCTGCGCGCCATGGGCGCCACGCAGGGCCAGGTGTTGCGCATCTTCTTGCTGCAAGGCGCCATCGTCGGGGCCCTGGGTTCAGCCCTGGGCATCGTGCTGGCGGTGGGTTTGATCTGGGCCTTCTCGCGCTTGGCGGTGGGCGCCGACGGGCTGCCGCTGTTTGTCATCTCGCTGCACCTCAAGCTGGCACTGCAAGTGGCCGGCGTGGCCACGCTGTGCGGTGTCTTGGCCGCCGTGGCGCCGGCGCGCAGTGCGGCGAAATTAGACCCCGCGCTGGCCATTCGCTTGTGATGGTCGAAGCCACTGCAGCGCTGATCGAACTCAGCGACATCCACAAGACCTACAACGCCGGCCTGCCCAATGAAGCCGAGGTGCTGCACGGCCTGTCGCTGAAGATTGCCCACGGCGAGTTCGTGGCCCTCATCGGGCCTTCGGGTTCGGGCAAAAGCACGCTGCTCAACATCATCGGCCTGCTCGAACATGCCACGTCGGGCAGTTACCGCATCGAAGGCAAAGAAACGCACACGCTCGACGACGCTGGCTTGACCTTGCAGCGGCGCGCCACGCTGGGTTTTGTGTTCCAGTTCCACCACCTGCTGCCGGCCTTCACGGCGCTGGAAAACGTCACCTTGCCGGCGCTCATGCGCGAAGGCCGTGTCACCAAAGGGCAGCAACAGCGCGCGCTGGCGATGCTGAAGTCGGTGGGGCTTGAAGCGGCCGTGTCCAAGCGCCCCGGTGAACTGTCAGGTGGCATGCAGCAGCGTGTGGCCATCGCCCGCGCGCTGGTGCTGGCGCCGCCCCTGGTGCTGGCCGACGAACCCACCGGCAACCTGGACACCAAGTCGGCGAACGAAGTTTTTGATGTCATGCGCCGCATGCACGCCGAGCTGAAGATTTCTTTCTTGCTCGTGACCCACGACCCGCGGCTGGCCGCGCGCTGCGACCGCGTCATCGAGTTGATCGATGGCCGCATTGAACGCGACGAGGCCGTGCCTGTGCCCTTGCCAATCAACCCCGAGCCGGTCCATGCCCCCGCACCCTGAACACGAACCCACGCCGACCGAGAGGCGCACGCTGCTGCTGCTGCTGGCCGCCGTGTCGGCCGCGCTGGTGTGGATACTGCTGCCCCTGTACGGCACGGTGCTGTGGGGCACCATCCTGGCGTTGTTGTTTGCGCCCCTCTACCGTTGGCTGCTGCCTCGGTTGCAGCAGCGGCGCACACCGGCGGCGCTGCTGACCCTGCTGGTGGTGCTGCTGCTGGTGGTGCTGCCCACCGTGCTGATCAGCCTGGCGCTGGCGCGCGAGGCCAGCGCGTTGTACGAACAACTGCAGTCCGGCGCGCTCGATCCGGCGCAGTATTTCCGTGGTGTGTTTGAGTCGCTGCCCGCCAGCGTCACGGCCTGGCTTGACCGCTTCGGCCTGGTGGATTTCAGCACGCTGCAGCAGCGCCTGACCGATGCCCTGGCGCAGGGCAGCCGCTTCATCGCCGCGCAGGCCCTGGGCATAGGCCAGGACACCTTTGACTTCATCGTGCAGTTGTTCATCACGCTGTACCTGGCGTTTTTTCTGATCCGCGACGGCGAAGGCTTGGCGCGCACCTTGCGCCACGCCATCCCGCTGGCCAGCGCACACCAAAAAGAGCTGGTCGCCAAGTTCACGGTGGTCATCCGCGCCACCGTCAAGGGCAACCTGTTGGTGGCCGCGCTGCAAGGACTGTTGGGCGGCCTGGCGTTTTGGTTCCTGGGCGTCAAGGGCGCTTTGTTGTGGGCGGTGGTGATGGCCTTCCTGTCACTGCTGCCGGCCGTGGGCGCCGCCTTGGTCTGGGCTCCGGTGGCGCTTTATTTGCTGCTCAGCGGCGCCCTGTGGCAAGGGCTGGCGCTTACCGCCTGGGGCGTGTTGGTGATCGGCCTGGTCGACAACCTGTTGCGCCCGCTGCTGGTGGGCAAAGACACGCGCCTGCCCGACTACGCAGTGCTCATCACCACGCTGGGGGGCATGGCAGTGTTTGGCATCAATGGCTTTGTGCTGGGCCCGGTGATTGCCGCCATGTTCGTGGCCGTCTGGCACATCTACGGTGTCACGCGCCTGGCCCAACCGCCGTGAACTGACGGCGTACGGGAGCGTGGCAGTGTGGTGGCGTGGCGGCTAAAGAAACGTGCGGCGGCCACCGTAGCCATCAGCGCGACTATTTGCACGCCCATCACGGGCCTGCGTGCCACCCAAGTTGCGCAGCCTGCCCTCCCAGTGGCAGCCGTGGGTCAGGCAGCGGTAGCGGCACACGGGCACCAGCACGCTGATGATGAAGTCCGCCGTGCGACGTGGCACGCGGTCAATGCGTCCGTCGCAACGCGGACACGTGGGCGCATGCAGCCGCTGGGCACTTGAGCGCGGGTAGCGCGCCTGGGCACGGGTTGATGAATTCACGGTGTTGAGCCTTGCAATCGATGCGGCCGCAGCGCAGCCAGGGCCCTAAGTTAGGGCCAGCGGCTTGTAGCGTCTGTTCGACAGCGGACATAGAGCGGACATAAACCGGCCGCCGCGCAAAGTCAGGCTTCACGCACCGCCGTGGCGCGCAGGCGCAAGGCGTTGGCTATCACCGACACCGAGCTCAAGCTCATGGCCAGCGCCGCGATCATGGGCGACAGCAGCCAGCCAGTGAAGGGATACAGCACGCCGGCCGCCAGCGGCACGCCCAGCGCGTTGTAGACGAAGGCGAAGGCCAGGTTTTGCTTCATGTTGGCGATGGTCTGGTTCGAGATCGCACGCGCCTGGGCGATGCCGCGCAAGTCGCCCTTGACCAGGGTGACCTGGGCGCTGTTCATGGCCACGTCGGTGCCGGTGCCCATGGCCACGCCGACATCGGCTTTGGCCAGCGCCGGCGCGTCGTTGATGCCGTCGCCGGCCATGGCCACCACGCGGCCTTCAAGTTGCAGTTTTTCCACCAGCGCCAGCTTGTCGGCCGGCTTGACTTCGCCGTGCACTTCATCGATGCCCAGGCGGGCCGCCACCGCCTTGGCCGTGGTCAGGCCGTCACCCGTGGCCATGATGACGCGCAGGCCGCTGGCCTTGAGCGTGGCCAGGGCCTGGGCGGTGCTGGCCTTGACGGGGTCGGACACCGCCAGCAAGCCAGCGGCTTGGCCGTCGATGGCCAGGTGCATCACGCTGGCGCCTTCGGCCCGCAAGGCTTCGGCCTGCGCCTTCAACATTTCAACGGCGACGCCGAGCTGCTTCATCAGCGCCGTGTTGCCCAGCACCAAGGCCTTGCCGCCGACCTGGCCGCGCACGCCCATGCCGCTGCTCGACTCGAAACCCTCAGCCTTGGCCAAGGCCAGGCCGCGCTGGCGCGCTGCGGCCACGATGGCGTCGCCCAGCGGATGTTCGCTGGCCTGGTCCAGGCTGGCGGCCAGGCGCAGCACCTCGTCTTCACTGAAGCCGGCCGCCGCGACGACGCGGTCGAAACGCGGCTTGCCTTCGGTCAGGGTGCCGGTCTTGTCGACGATGAGCGTGTCGACTTTGCGAAAGTTCTCGATCGCCGCCGCGTCGCGAAACAGCACGCCTTGCGTGGCGGCCTTGCCGGTGGCCACCATGATCGACATTGGCGTGGCCAGGCCCAGCGCGCAGGGGCAGGCGATGATGAGCACCGCCACCGCATTGATGAGGCCGTAAACCCAACTCGAGTCACTGCCAGAAGACGGCCCGAACCAGCCCCAGGCGACAAAGGTCAGCAGCGCCACCGCCACCACGCTGACGACAAAGTAGCCGGCCACGCGGTCGGCCAAACGCTGCATGGGCGCGCGTGAGCGCTGCGCCTGCACGACCATTTGCACGATGCTGGCCAGCACCGTCTGCGCGCCCACCTTCTCGGTGCGCATGACGAGTGCGCCGCTGGTGTTCAGCGTCGCCCCGATGAGCTTGTCGCCGGGGCGTTTGCTCACCGGCATGGGCTCGCCGGTGAGCATCGATTCATCGACCGCGCTGGCGCCCTCAAGCACGACGCCATCCACGGGCACCTTCTCGCCAGGGCGCACACGCAGGCTGTCGCCGACATGCACATGGGTCAGCGGGATGTCTTCGTCGCTGCCGTCAGCCTTGATGCGCCGCGCCGTTTTCGGCGCCAGGCCAAGCAGCGACTTGATGGCGGCCGAGGTCTGCGAACGCGCCTTCAATTCAAGGATCTGGCCCAGCAGGGTCAGCGAGATGATCACTGCCGCGGCCTCGAAATACACCGCCACGCGGCCCATGGCCACGAAGGAATCCGGGAAGACCTGTGGCGCCACGGTGGCCACCACGCTGTAGGCAAAAGCCGCGCCGGTGCCCAGGCCAATCAGCGTCCACATATTGGGGCTGCGGCGCACGATGGACTGTGCACCGCGCACGAAGAAAGGCGCACCGGCCCAGAGCACGATGGGCAGCGTCAACGCCAGTTCAATCCAGCTCTGCGTGGCCATGTCGAACCAGCCCAGGCGGTGGCCAAACATGGCCAGCACGGTGACGACCACGGTCAGCGGCAGGGTCCACCAGAAGCGGCGCTTGAAGTCGAGCAGTTCCGGGTTCTCGCCCTCGTCCAACGTGGGCAGCAGCAGCTCAAGCGCCATGCCGCACTTCGGGCATGCACCCGGCCTGTTCTGCCTCACCTCGGGGTGCATGGGGCAGGTGTAGACGCCGGCGGCCGCAGCCATCGG
>JANNEX010000010.1:0-5174 GCA_031379155.1 Rubrivivax sp. | reverse complement strand
ATTGTGCAACCCGCACTGGACGAGTCTGGCGCGGGCTTGCCCGTACATGTCGGGGCACCACGCTTGTTGCGGACCCCACAAGCGCGCGGTTGGTCACGCTATTTCCGCACGCCGCTGGCGGCCGCGCGCGCGCCAGCTTGGCGGGGCCAGCGCCAAATCTCCTAGCATGCGCGGTACTTTTGCCCGTCATCAACACCATGATCACCGCGCCATGAACAGCTGCACTCCAACCCTTTGGCCGCGTCGGCTCGCTGCTCTTGTATTGAGCACTTGCGTGGCCGCGGCGCTGGCCGCCGACCCCAAGGCCGCTCAGTACTACGAAGACGCGCTGCAGCGCTTCGAGAAGAAGGACCACAAGGGCGCCATCGTGCAGCTCAAGAACGCCATCAAGCTGGACCGCAAGATGCTGCCGGTGCATGTGCTGCTGGGCCGCGCCTTGCTGGCCAATGGCGAGGTCAACGCCGCCGAAGTGGCGTTTGACGAAGCGCTCAAGCTGGGCGTCAACCCCAGCGAGGTAGTGCTGCCACTGGCCGAGGCCATGACCGCGCAAGGCAAGCCCGACCAGCTGTTGAGCCAGCCGCGTTTTGCCCACGCCAACCTGGCCCCGGCCGTGAAGTCGCGCATGCTCATGCTCAAGGCCGCTGCGGCCAGCGACGTGGGCAACCCGCGTGAGGCCCTGAAGTTGTTGGACGAGGCGCGCGCGCTGGACGCCTCCAGCGCCGAAAGCTGGGTCGCCGAGGTGCCCATTCGCGTGCGCAGCCGCCAGCTTGCTGAAGCCAAACTGGCCGCCGACAAAGCCGTGGCGCTGGACCCGAAGTCGGTGCTGGCGTCCTATCAACAAGCCACCGTGGCGCACGTCTCTGGCGAGCTGAAAAAGGCGGTGGCGCTGTACACCCGCACGCTCGAACTCAAGCCCGACCACAACGACTCTTTGGTGGCGCGCGCAGGCCTGTACATCGACCTCAAGCGTGCGGAAGAGGCCACTGCCGACGTCACCGCAGCACGCAAGGCCGACCCACGCGACCCGCGTTCTGCTTACCTGGCCGCGCTGCTGGCTGAACGTGCCGGCAACACGGCAGGCGTCAAAAAAGCGCTCAACGAAGTCACCAACCTGCTCGACCCGCTGCCCATCGAATTCATTCGCTACCGGCCCCAGGTGCTGATGCTGGGCGGCCTGTCTCACTTTGGCCTGGACCAATATGAAAAGGCCAAGCCCTACCTTGAAATGACCCAGCGGCAAGACGCCAACAGCCCAGTGTCCAAACTGCTGGCGCAAATCTACCTGCGTGAAAAGCGCACCGACAAGGCGATTGAGTCGCTCGACCTCTACCTGCGCGCGCACCCCAACGACATGCAGGCCACCATGCTGCTGGCCTCGTCGCACATGGCGCTGGGCCGCCACGCACGCGCTGCCCAGCTCATGCAAGAGGCGCTGAAAAAGACCGACGACCCATCGATGCGCGCGCTGCTGGGCATGAGCCTGGTGGGCGCGGGCAAATTCGCCAGTGGCGCCAGCGAACTGGAAGCCACGCTGAAAAAAGACCCCAACCAGATTTCCGCCGGCGTCTCGCTGGTGGGCCTGTACATCGCCGGCGGCCAGGCCAGTAAAGCGGTGAGCACGGCTGAGGCCTTGTTCAAGCTGCAACCCAAGAGCCCTGGGCTGGCCAACCTGCTGGGCTCGGCCCTGGCCGCCAAGGGCGACGCCGTGGCCGCGCGCAAAGCCTTCGACCAGGCCCTGGTGCTGGACCCGGCTTTTGTCGACCCCAAACTCAACCTGGCCCGGCTCGACATCGACCAAAAACTGCTCGAGCCGGCGTTGGCGCGGCTCAACGCCATCCTGGCCAAGGACGAGAAAAACGTCGAAGCGGCACTCGAACTGGCGCGCCTTTTCAGCGCGGCGGGCAAGGTCGACGAGTCGTTGCGCTGGCTGCAGCGCGCCGACGACCACAGCGGCCAGCGGCTGCAAGCCGGGCTGCAGCTGGTGGAATTCCACCTGGCCCGCAACCGCCCCGACCTGGCGCGCGAAGCCGTCAAGCGGCTGCAAGCACGCGCCCCCGAAGCACTGGTGGTACTGCTGGCGCAGGCACGCGTGCAGTTGGCCAACAAAGAACTGGCCGAGGCCAAGTCCACCCTGACCCGCGCCGCGACCTTGGCGGCGTATGACCCGGCAGCCTTGGTGCGCATCGCCAGTTTGCAACTGCGCGCTGGCAACCTGCCCGGTGCCGCGCATGCGCTGGACAAGGCACTGACCGAAAAGCCCGACCACCTGGGCGCGCAGGCTTTGCGCGGCGACGTGCACATGATCCAGGGCGAAACCGCCAAGGCAGAACAGCTCGCCAAGCGCATCCTGGCCAGCGAGCCCAAGCTGGGCCTGGGCCACGCCTTGATGGGCGACTTGGCGCGCGCGCGCGGCCAGTTGCCAGCAGCGGTCGAGTCCTATCGTGTGGCCCACAAGCTGGACCAGACCACCGAGAGCCTGCTGCGCCTGTTTGGCAGCTTCGACGCCCTGCAGCACCCAGCCGCCATCGGCCTGCTTGAACAGTGGTTGAAAGACAAACCCACTGACCTGCGGGTATGGCGCGCCATGGCCGATTCGCAAGCGCGGACCAACAATATGGCCGCCGCTCGCACGGCTTATGAACAGGTAGTCAAGATCGCGCCGGATGACGCCGATGCGCTCAACAACCTGGCCAATGTATTGATCCAGCTGCGCGATCCGGCGGCGCTGAAGGTGGCCGAGCGAGCGCTGGCGCTGCGGCCAGACGCGCCCTACATCATCGGCACCCTGGGCTGGGCCCACTTTCACGCCAACCAGCCCGACCGAGCGCTGCAATTGCTGCGTGACGCCCGCCTGCGCGACCCCGCCAACGCCAATACCCGCTACTTCTTGGGCACCGTGTTGGCGCAACAAGGGCGCAAAACCGAAGCACGCGAAGAGCTTGAAGGCGCCATCAAAGGACAGGGTCTGGCCTTCGCCAAAGAAGCGGACGGATTGCTCAAGACACTGAGATGAGGGGTCGCCGGCAACGTCGGTGGCCTTTACACTTGCCCTCAGACGAAATCAGATCACCCCCCTAAGTGGTTGATTTCTAAGAGTTTTAGTGCCCAGGCACGGTACTCGCTAAAGGTTCACCAGCGTTTAGTTACAAGCCGCCCAGCGGATTGCCAAAAAGGAAATCAAGATGAAGCTCCAACTCTCCAGTCTGCTGTCGGCTGCCGCCCTTTGTACCAGTGTGCTCGGTTCCGGTTCTGCCATGGCCCAGGGCACTTGGGACTTCGGCGGCGGCACCTGCAACACCTCGGGCACACCCACTATCGCAGCCAACTGCGCCGTCGGCGCAGTCACTGCGACCATGAGCGCCTGGGGGTTCACCACTGGCGGCGCGGGTTTTGTGCAAGGCAATCTGGGCGAGTTTGACCCCAACGGATTCGGCGCCTATACCGGAAAGTTCGAAACCGGCACCGGCTCGCAACACGCCTTTGACAACCTGACCGCAGGCTGCGGCACCTCCGGCCTGGCAGGCAATGCGGGCCTGTCCACCGCCAACAGCGGTTGCGGTGGCAACGTTGAAGCCATGTTGATCAACTTTGGCAGCTCCAAAGTCAACCTCAGTCAGGTCAAGATTGGATACTTTGCTGGCGACGCCGACCTGTCCGTTTACCGCTGGGACGGAGCCGCAGGCGGCCCCACCATGGGCAGCACGGTGGCCACACTGGGCACGGGAGCGCTGAGCGGCTGGACGCTGGTGTCGAACAACGACTCTGACCTGGTGAATCCCTACAACACCGGCAGCAACAAGTATTCCAGCTACTTCCTGATCACGACTTACTTCGGCGCTGCGGCCACCAACCTGGACAGCGGCAACGACGCCTTCAAGATCCTGAACATCACCGCCGGCGTCTGCACCGGCACGCTGACCGGCGGCACCGGTACCGCCAACGGCAACGGCTCTACCTGCACGCCCTCGCAAACTCCAGAGCCTGGTTCTTTGGCCCTGGTGGGTCTTGCCCTCATCGGTGGTGTGGCAGCCCGCCGTCGTGTTGTGCGTCGCTAACTCCGCGCTGAAAAATCTGCGGCGTAGCCGCCCAGCAAAGAAGCCCGGCAGCCCCGGGCTTTTTTCATGCCATGCTGGCTTTGCGGCCGCAAACCGGCCCCGCACCCTGGCCACGCCTATTCCAGGATTTGCACACCTTTCCAAAACGCCAGCCGCCCCTTGATATTGGCCGCCCCTTCCTTGGGGTCAAGGTAGGTCCATACCGCGTCAGGGTTGGCGTCGCCATTCACAAACAACGTGTGGTAGCTGGCCTGGCCTTTCCAAGAGCACATGGTCTTGGTGTTGCTGGCCAGCAGGTACTCGCGCCTGACGGCGTCGGCGGGAAAGTAGTGGTTGCCTTCAACCACCACGGTGTCGTTGCTCTCGGCCACGACGGTGCCTTTCCAGATGGCTTTCATGCTTTGCGCTCCTGTGCGATGGATGTGATGCGGCAGATTAGCACCCAGTCTTGCTGAATGGCGCGTTCAAGCCCGTGCAACCCAGCGCGCTACCAGGTGGCTACAGTGCAGGCATGGACACCCTCACCACCTTGCCGCGCCGCGTTGAACGGCTGATCCAGGGCCAAGCCACCAGCGACGGTGCTGGCGTCAAACTCGTGCGTGTGCTGACGCAAGACTTGCAGCGCCGGCTCGACCCTTTCCTGATGCTGGATGCCTTTGGCACTGACAACCCTGGCGACTACATCGGCGGCTTCCCTGACCACCCCCACCGCGGCTTCGAGACCGTGACCTACATGCTGCAAGGGCGCATGCGCCACCGCGACAGCGTGGGCAACGTGGGCCTGCTGCTGCCCGGCAGCGTGCAGTGGATGACAGCAGGGCGCGGTGTCATCCACAGCGAAATGCCCGAGCAGGAAGACGGCGCCATGGAAGGCTTTCAGCTCTGGCTGAACCTGCCCTCACACCGCAAGATGCGCGAGCCCTGGTACCGCGACGTGGCCACCGAAGAGGTGCCGCTGTGGCAAGGCGGCGGAGCTGCGGTGCGCGTCATTGCGGGCCACAGCCACGGCGTGGCCGGCGCGGTGCAGCGCGAGGTCACCGAGCCGCTCTACCTGGACGTGCACCTTGAGCCCGGCGCGCAATTCCAGCAGCCGCTGGACGCCGCGCACAACGCCTTTGC
>JANNEX010000009.1:0-4471 GCA_031379155.1 Rubrivivax sp. | reverse complement strand
TCGATCACGAAGTTGGTGTCGCACACCGCGCTGCGGCTGGGTATCAGGCTGCTGGCAAGGCTGGCGTCCAAGACTTCGCTGCAAGCCATATAGGTGCCCACCGGCATGATGCGTGGCTCCAGCGCGGGAGCCACGCCATGCAGGTAGACATTGCCGGCCAGCAGCACCTGGCGCGCCGCCACCAGACCGCTGCTGGTGCGCAGCGCGGGCTGCTCACCCGCTAGCAACGCTTGCACCGTGGTGCCTTCATGAATGCGCACACCCGCTGCAGCGGCAGCGCGGGCCAGGCCACGTGTGTACTTCAGCGGGTGCAGATGGCCGCTGCGCGGATCGTGAATGCCGCTGTGAAAACGTGGGCTGGCTATCCAGCCGCCTATCTCTTGCGGCGTTATGGGTTGCAGCTCATAGCCGTAAACGCTGTGCATGCGCTGCGCCCACGCCGCCAACGCCTGGCCCTTGCGCGCCGTGGTGGCCAAGCCCAGGTAGCCGCCTTGCCAATCGCAATCGATGCTGAGTTGGGCGATGCGCTGGCGCAGGATGTCCAGCGCTTCGAGCGACATGGCCCAGACACGCTTCGCTTGGTCCAGGCCCAGCTGTGCTTCTAAGACGTCTTGCTCGCAAGCCAGGCCGTGGATGGCCTGGCCGCCGTTGCGGCCGCTGGCACCGTAGCCGACTTGCTGGGCTTCAAGCAGCACCACGTCAAAACCGCGCTGGCGCAGTTCAATCGCCGCGCTCAAGCCCGCCAAACCGCCGCCCACCACAGCCACGTCGCAGCTCGTGTCGCCTTGCAGCGCCGCATAGCTGTCTGCCCCAGGCGCCGTGGCGGCGTAATAGGAATGGCGGGTCAGTTCCAGGTCGGTGTCGAGCAAGGGCATAAAACGGTATGCGCTAGGCAAGTCCTCGGTTCAGGGCAACGGCAAAGTCGGGCGAGCTTGGGCGAGCTTGGACTTACGCAGCGCGGCGGATGGCGGCGCGCAGCGTGCCCACGATCTGGTCAATGTGGCTGCGTTCAACAATCAGCGGTGGCGACAGGGCCACGGTGTCACCGGTGGTGCGCAGCATCACGCCCTTGTCAAAGCAGTCCAAAAATACGTTGAAAGCGCGCTTGGCGGGTTCAGCCGGCAATGGCGCCAACTCGATGCCACCCACCAGGCCGATATTGCGCACATCAATGACGTTAGGCTCGCCACGCAGCGAATGCACGCCCTGCGCGAAGTAGTCTTGCATTTCACCGGCCCGGGTCAGCAGGCCTTCTTCGGCATAGGTGTCCAGCGTGCCCAGCGCGGCAGCGCAGGCCAGCGGGTGGGCCGAGTAGGTGTAGCCGTGCAGGAATTCGATCAGCTGTTCGGGCCCGGTCATGAAGGCGTCGTGGATGGCGTCCTTGACCAGCACCGCGCCCATGGGCACGGCGCCGTTGCTGATGCCTTTGGCCAGCGTCATCAGGTCGGGCACGACACCAAAAGTGTTGGCGGCGAAGGGCTGGCCGGTGCGGCCAAAGCCGGTGATGACTTCATCGAAAATCAGCAAGATGCCGTGTTTGCTGCACAGCTCACGCAGGCGCTGCAAATAGCCCTGGGGTGGAATCAGCACACCGGTACTGCCGGCCACGGGTTCAACGATGACGGCGGCGATGGTGCTGGCGTCGTGCAGGGCCACGATGCGCTCGATGTCGTCGGCCCATTCGGCGCCATGCTTGGGCTGGCCCACGCTGAAGGCGTTCAGCGAAGGTTCGTGCGTGTGGCGGATGTGGTCTACGCCCGGCAGCAGCGGGCCAAAGCTCTTGCGGTTGGCCACGATGCCGCCGACCGAGATGCCACCGAAATTGACACCGTGGTAACCCCGCTCGCGGCCGATCAAACGTGTGCGTGAACCTTCGCCGCGCACGCGGTGGTAGGCCAGCGCCATCTTCAGCGCTGTTTCCACTGCTTCCGAGCCCGAGTTGGTGAAGAAGACTTTGCCCATGCCGGCCGGTGCAATCTGCACCAGGCGTTCGGCCAACTCAAAGGCCTTGGGGTGGGCCATTTGAAAGGGCGGACAGAAATCCATCTCTGCGGCTTGTTGTTGAATGGCTTGCACGATGCGTGGGCGGCCATGGCCGGCGTTGACGCACCACAGGCCCGCCACGGCGTCCAGGATCTGGCGGCCCTGATGGTCCCAGTAGTGCATGCCGCTGGCGCGCGCCAACAGGCGTGGCGCCTTCTTGAACTGGCGGTTGGCGGTGTAGGGCATCCAGTAAGCGCCCATGTTCTGGGGCAGCGCAGAGCCCACGCTCTCGGCGGCTTGCATCAAGGCGGGGTCTATGGCTTTGTTCATGGCGGCTCCTGGCGGTACCTGACACACAAGACCACAAGTCTAGACAAGGCAGCGCGCAATGTGCTGGCAAGCGGGGCCTGGGTTGCCCCTGACAAACGCAAGATAATGCGGCGAAGTTTCAGCGCCACGCAAGAAGATGCCAAACACCAGCCAAGAAGTGCAACTGGATGCGATTGACCGCCACATCCTGAATGAGTTGCAACACGACGGGCGGCTGTCCAACCAGGCCCTGGCACTGCGTGTGCACCTGTCGCCCAGCGCCTGCTTGCGGCGGGTGAAAGCGCTGGAAGACAACGGCGTGATTGCGCAGTACGTGGCCCTGCTCAACCCCAAGGCGGTGTCGCGCCACGGCACCAGCTACACCATCATCAATTTGGAAAGCACGCAGACCGCGCAGCTCGACGCTTTTGAGCAAGCAGTGCGTGACACGCCTGAGATTCTGGACTGTGTCTATGTCGCCGGCGCCAACGACTACCTGGTGCGCTTTGCCTACCGCGACGCGCAGGATCTGGAGCGCTTCCACGCCGAGGTGCTGCCGCGCTTGCCGGGGGTGTTGCGGTCGAACTCGATGCTGGTGTTGCGCACGGTGAAAAAGACCACGGCGTTGGTGGTCTAGCGCCTTTGTCGATTAGCCCTTGGCGACTTGCCCACAAAGGTAAGTCCAGACAAAGCTGGCGGCAGCATAACTGGTGAGTTCAGCGTGGTCGTAGGGCGGTGCCACTTCCACGCAGTCCATGCCCACAAAGGGCAGATCGGCCAGTTCTTCCAGCAGCGTCAAGACCTGGTTGGTGCTCAGGCCACCAGGTTCTGGTGTGCCGGTGCCGGGGGCAAAGGCGGGGTCGAGGCAGTCGATGTCCAGACTCAAGTAGACGGGAGGGTTGCCGTGTGCGGCCAGTCGTGAACGTATGGCTTGCAGCACGGGCTGCATCTGCGTGGGCGACTCCAGGCCGCGCAATTGGCGCGCCGTGAAGATCTGGCCGCCGCGCTGCTGCACGTATTCGCGCGCTTCGCGCTCGCCCGCCGAGCGTATGCCCAACTGCGTGAAGCAGGCGTCGATGACCAGGCCTTCTTGCATCGCCTCATAGACCCAGGTGCCGTGGCCGCTGGGCTCGCCAAAGTGGTTGGTCCAGGTGTCGCAATGGGCGTCGAAGTGGATCACCGCCAAGGGCTGGCCCAACTGCTTGCGGTACTCGCGCAGCAAGGGCAGGGTGATGGAATGGTCACCGCCGATGAAGGCCATGTGATGGGTGCGGATCAATTCAGCGGCTTGCGCTTGCAGCGCGCTGCGCATGCCCGTCAGCGAGGTGTTAGGCAGCACCAGGTCGCCCACATCGCCCAGCCTGCCCACGGGCGAGACGTTGAAGTGCGGGTGTGTCGCGTCGCACAGCATGTGGCTGGACTGGCGAATGGCGCGTGGCCCCATGCGCGCGCCCGATCGGTTGGTGGTGGCACCGTCCCAGGCCACACCGGCCACGACAAAGGGCGTTGCTGCGCTGGGCGCGCCCACGTTCAAAAAGCGTTGGTCAGCGGTGAAAGCAAACGACGACATGCGCATCCCTGGGGCAAACTGGCGGCCGATGATAAAGACCTGCTCAACTTCAGCCGGGCGCGCCTTGCGATGCAACCGGTATTGATCCTTCAACACTTGTCGGCTGACGGGCCTGCCTATCTGGGCACGTGGCTGGCGCGCCAGGGGCTGGCTTTTGAGGTGCGCAACACCGGGGCGGGCGACAGTTTTCCGCGAACACTGGCTGGCTACGGTGCGCTGGTTATTTTGGGCGGCGAGATGAGCGCCAATGACCCACTGCCCAGCCTGCGTCAGGCCGAAGACCTGTTCAGACAAGCTTTGCAAGAGGGCTTGCCCACGCTGGGCCACTGCCTGGGCGGGCAGTTGATGGCGCGTGCGCTGGGCGCTGCGGTGGGCCGTTTACCCGCGCCAGAGATCGGTTGGCAGCCCCTAACGGTGATGAATGAGGCCTGCGCACAAGATTGGTTTGGTAGCAGCGGTGAGCACTGCGTCTTCCAGTGGCACTGCGACAGCTTTGCCTTGCCTGTGGGCGCGCGGCTCTTGGCCAGCAGTGCAGCTTGCGCGCACCAGGCCTTTTCCATCGGGCCGCACCTGGCCATGCAGTTTCATGTCGAGCTTGACGATGACAAG
>JANNEX010000008.1:0-3396 GCA_031379155.1 Rubrivivax sp. | reverse complement strand
GTGGGCGAGCGCCGCATGTGTGTGGTGGGCGTGGGCGTGAACGTGGCGCCGCAAGCTGACATCAAGGCCGACACGCTGTCCAGCGGTTATGCCTGCTTGCAAGAAATCAACCCGCAAGCCAGCGCGCCAGCAGCTTTGGCCGAGGTGGCTTTGCCGCTGGTGCGTGCGCTTAAAAGTTTTGAGAGCCAGGGATTTGCGCCGCTGGTGGCTGCATTCGCGCGCCGCGACTTGCTGCGAGGCCACCACGTCATAACGTCGGGCGGCGAAGCCATCGAAGGGCTTGCCCAGGGCGTGGATGCGCAGGGCGCGCTGCTGGTGCGCTGCGGTGAACTGCACCGTGTGCTCAGCGGTGAGGTCAGTGTGCGCCTGGCACCGCACTGACATGACTTCACCACACCTGCTGCACCTGGCGACCGGCACTTTGGCAATGGTCGGTCGCTACTGACATGCTGCGCCTGCTGGTGCTGGCCCTGCTGCTGGCCAATGGTTTGTTTTTTGCCTGGGCACGCGGCTGGCTGGGTGACACGCCACGCCACGCAGAACGTGAACCCGAACGCCTGTTGGCGCAGGTGCGGCCTGAGCTCTTGACCGTGCTGCCGCCCAAGGCCGCCACGGCGGCCGTGCAAGCCGCGCGCGCCGCGTCGGCGCAGTGCCTGGAAGCGGGGCCTTTTGCCGACGCCGACATCGCCGCCGCCGAAGCCGCGTTGGCCGCCGCGCAACTGCCCGAATCCAGCTGGGCGCGGGTGGACAGCGCCGTTGCACCGGTGTGGCTGGTGTACGCCGGCCGCTACCCCGACGCACCGCTGCGCAAGGTGCGCGAAGAAGACCTGCGCAAGCTCAAGCTAACGTTTGAAGTGTTGAACTCGCCGGCTGAGCTGGCGCCGGGTTTTGTGTTGTCGCGCCAGCCCAGCCGCGCCGAAGCCGAGGCCTGGATCAAGCAGCGTGCGCCCGAGGCTTTGCGCGGGGTGCGTGTGGTGCTGTTGCCGCAGCCGCCGTCAAGCTACCGGCTGCGTGTGGCACGCGCTGACAGCGAACAGGCTGAACGCTTGCGTGCCCTGCCCAGCGAAGGCTTGGGCGGCGGCTTCAGGCCCTGCGCCGCGAAATCCTGAGCAGGGCGGCAGCCAGCGCCACGCCAGCCACCCAGGCGCTAGATGCTGCGCCGCCACCACCACCGCCGGTTGAGGCCGCAAGCGGCGCTGGCGCTGCTGCCACGGTGATGGTTTGCGCGCTGCTGTTGCTGCTGCCCGTGCTGTCGGTGACCACCAGTTGCACCGTGAAGCTGCCAGCGGCGCTGGGCGTGAGTGCGGCCGTGCTGGCATTGGTGGCGGTGGAAAACGCGGCCGCGATGCCGCCGCCACTGGTGATGCTCCAGGCGTACTGGCTGATGCTGGCGCCTGGCGTGGCGCTGCTGCCCATGCCGCTGAGCGCCACGCTGGCGCCGGCCGTGGGTGCGGCGGTGGTCACGTCCAGCCGCGCCAGCGCGCCCGACACGGCGGCCAGCGCGCGGCCAGCGTCCAGCATGCCGGCGCCGCACAGGCTGCCGTCATTGGGGCAATAGCACTGATCCTGATCGACGCCCACTCGTGGCGCTAGGCACGCGGGCACCGGCAGACCGTTGGTGCCATTCCCTGCGCCACTGACAGGAAATGGACGGCTCGAAGACTTCATCGCCGCAATGACCTGCGCAGGGGTCAAGTCGGTGCGCTGTGAAAACATTAAGGCAGCCACGCCGGCGGCAAGCGGTGCCGAAAAACTTGTGCCGTACTCGAAGACAAAGCTGTCAAACCAGGTCGATGCAAGTGGCCCTTGCGAACCCGTGTTTGTGGCGGCAAGCACTGGGTACAAGCATGCCCCGCTTAGGTTGACGCAGTTGCCGCCGGGTGCGGCGATACCAATTTGTGGCCCGAGGTCCGAATAGCCAACCTTCGTGCCCAGATGGCGGAGTGCGGCGACAGTCAGCACGCCTCGACAATTGCCGGGCTCTCCAACCGGCCCGCCTGTGCTGTTGCCACCCGCGACCACCACCACTGCGCCTGCGGCAATCACTTTATCGATAACGTCCTGGTATCCGACGCTGCAAACGCAGGGAGCGCCGGCCTTGCAATCCGCCCCAAGGCTCAGGTTGATGACCTTGGCGCGATAGGCCGTGTTGTCGGGAACGCCATCCACATGCAGGCCCGCCGCCCACAACATGCCGGCCTGGATGTCTGCGTCGTTGCCGAAGCACTTGCCCAATACGCGAACCGGCAACACGCGCACGCCAGGAGCCGTGCCTGCCATGCCCACACCGTCGTTGGCAGCGGCACCAATCAAACTGGTGGTGGCCGTGCCATGCCAGGAACTGCTCGAATCCCTGGCCTGGCCAGTGCCTGCGGGGTCGCACTGATAAAACTTGCCCGTGCGGTTGCTGTTTTCGGCTGCGGTGGTCCAGTCGCCGGGGTCGCTGGGGTCGCCATCGCGGCGGTCACCGTCGTTGGCAACTTCTGGGTCGTCCACCATGTCGTAACCAGGCAGCAGCCTGCCGCCCGTGGCCACGCGGCCCAGGTCGGGGTGATCAAAGCGCACGCCGGTGTCCAACACCGCCACCACCACATTGCTGTTGCCGGTGGTGCGCAGCCAGGCGGCTTCAATGTCGATGGCCGATTTGATGGTGTTGTCGGGCGCTCGCAGATACCACTGGCCGCTGTCTGGCCCGTTGGGGCGCACGCCGGCTGCGCCGGCCGGGTAGAGCGGATCGTTGGGTGCGCTGACGATTTGTTTCCTGCCGTTGGGCACGGCGTAGAGTACGTCCGGGTCGGCAGAAAGCTGACGCGCCAATGTGGTGGCATCGATACCTGCTGCACGCACCACCTGCACCCGTTCACCCACCGCCGCGCCGGCTTGCAGCGTGCGGCCCACACGCGCGCCCAGCGTGCTGGCGCGCTCAGTCAGCGCCGTGCGCACGGCCGTGCTGTCGGCGCGTGCCGCCAGCGCGTGTTTGCGCAGCGTGTTCGCGTCGGGTTTGAAGGCGACGATGACGTCTTCGTTGACGGGCGGCGCTGGCGCGCGCCGCGTGGCAGCGCGGTCGGGCTGGATCTGGGCCAGGGCCAGGGTTGCGGGCAGGGCGATGGCGAGTGCAAACAGCAGCCGCTTAGCGGGGTGGGCGTAGGTCATGGCCCAGTGTAGGCGGGCACTTGGGGCTGTGGCTGGACAAGCGGCGACAGGGCGTAAGCAAGCTCACAAACTTGGTCTTGGGTTTGTGGATTTGTTGGCCCATGCCCGCTCTGCCACCGCCAGCCTCAAACCCACAAACCCACAGAGCGCCCGCAGCACCTCAAGCCATCAAGCCATCACCTGCACCATCTCCAACACCTTGTTGGAGTAGCCCCACTCGTTGTCATACCAAGCCACGATCTT
>JANNEX010000548.1:0-16284 GCA_031379155.1 Rubrivivax sp. | reverse complement strand
GACCCCCCCGGAGGCGCTGCGCGCCTGCCCCCCAGGGGGCACCCCCAGCGGCCCGGCAGAGCCGGTTCCGCGGCGGTTACTTGAGGGGCGCCTTCACTGCGTTCGGCTTCGTTGGATGGCCTAACTACTGACTTGATGGATCTCGCTAGCTTCCTTGTCCAGTGCCTCAACGCCTTGCAGTACGGGCTGCTGCTGTTTTTGGTGGCGTCGGGGCTGACGCTGATCTTCGGCATCATGGGCGTCATCAATTTGGCGCATGGCAGTTTTTACATGATCGGCGCCTACATGGCCTATGCATTGGCGCCTTGGGTGGCGGCCAACTTGGGCGGTGGCTTCTTCACCACTTTGGCGTTAGGTCTGGTGTTGGCGGTGCTGCTGGGCTACTTGCTGGAATGGGTCTTCTTCAGCTACCTGTACGAGCGTGAACACTTGCAGCAAGTGCTCATGACCTACGGCTTGATCCTGGTTTTTGAAGAGTTGCGCAGCATCCTGGTGGGCGACGATGTGCATGGCGTGAAGCCGCCCGACTGGCTGGCGGGCACGCTGCCGCTGGGTGAGCTGATGACCTACCCAGTCTACCGCCTCTTCATCAGCGGCGTGTGCTTGATTTTGGCGTTAGGCATGTATGTCGTCTTCACACGCACACGCCTGGGCATGACCATACGCGCCGGCAGCACGGGCGTGGGCGCGCGTGAAATGGTGCAAAGCCTGGGTGTGGACATCAGCCTGCTCTACCGCGTTGTGTTTGCTGCTGGCGTGGCCATTGCCGTGCTGGCCGGCATGGTGGCCGCGCCCGTGAGCAGCGTCTACCCGGGCATGGGCAGCACGGTGCTCATCATCTGCTTTGTGGTGGTGGTGATTGGCGGCATTGGCAGCATTCGCGGCGCGCTGGTGGCAGCCTTGCTGATTGGCTTTGTCGACACTTTCGGCAAGGTGCTGCTGCCCGAAGTGGCGGGTGTGCTGGTCTACGTCATGATGGCGCTGATTCTCTTGTGGCGCCCCGACGGACTCTTCAAAGCCGGATGAAGCTAACGCCCAAGTTCCTGTTCACCGTGGGCTGCTTTGCAGCGCTGGGCGTGTGGCCTTTTGTCACCGGCTCTTTTGGTGTCGACCTGGTCACCAAGATCATGATCTACGCGCTGTTTGCGCTGAGCCTGGAATTGCTGGTGGGCAGCACCGGCCTGGTGTGTTTTGGCCAGGCCGCGTTTTTTGGCATCGGTGCTTATGGCGCCGTACTTTTCAGCCCGGCCAATGCCAGCGCCAACCTGTTGTGGCTGTTGCCGGCCTGTGTGCTGGCGGCTGCCGCCTACGCGCTGGCGGTGGGCGCGCTGTCGCTGCGCACCAAGGGTGTCTACTTCATCATGGTCACGCTGGCCTTTGCGCAGATGGCCTACTACGTGGTGCATGACACGCCGCTGGGCGGTGGCACTGACGGCATCTACCTCAACGCCAAGCCGGGCCTGGGTGCGCTGTGGTCGCTGAACGGCGCGCTGAGCTTGTACTTCTTCACCTGGGTGATGCTGCTCGTGGTGTTTGCGGGCTTGGCCTTGCTGCTGCGCAGCCGCTTTGGCCGCGCGCTGGCCGGCATCCGCGTCAACGAGCAGCGCATGCGCGCCACCGGCTTTTCCACCTACCCCTACAAGTTGGCGGCCTTCACGGTGTCGGGGGGTTTGGCGGGCTTGGCGGGCTTTTTGTTTGCGGTGAAAGACGGCTACGTCAACCCGGAATTGCTCAGCTGGCACCTCAGCGGCGCCGTGCTCATCATGATCATCCTGGGCGGCCTGGGCCACTTGCGCGGCGCCCTCATCGGAGCTTTCGCTTTTGCGCTGCTGCAAGAGCTGTTCAAATCCGAAGGCCTCTTTGGCAGCTTTGCCAAACACTGGAGTCTGGGCCTGGGCCTAACCATCATCTTGAGCGTGGCCTTTTTGCCGCGTGGCCTGGTGGGCTTGCCGGCGCAGTGGCAGGGCCGGCGCAAGACCCATGAGGCCGCACCATGAGCGTGCTGCTGCGCGGCAGCGACATCACGCGCCGCTTTGGTGGCCTGGTGGCCGTGGATGCGGTGTCGATAGACATCGAGCTGGGCCAGGTGCATGCGGTGATAGGCACCAATGGCGCCGGCAAGTCAACGCTCATCAACATTCTCTCGGGTGAACTCGCACCAACGCACGGCCGCGTCGAACTGCTCGGCCAGGACGTGACCGCCTGGCCGCAACCGCGCCGCGCGCGCTCCGGACTGGGCCGCAGCTACCAGCGCAACACCATCTACCCCAGCTTCACGGTGTTCGAGAACTGCCGCCTGGCCGCGCAGGCGCACACGCAAAAACCTTGGCAGTGGTGGCAGGACGCACAGCGTTGTGAAGCCAGTACCAGCACCGCACGCGACGTGGCCACGCGTGTGGGTTTGAACGCCTGGCTTGACCGTGAAGCCGGCCTGCTGAGCCACGGCCAAAAGCGCCAGCTTGAGATTGCCATGTGCCTGGCCACATCACCCCAAGTGCTGCTGCTGGACGAGCCCCTGGCCGGCATGGGCGCCGAAGAAACCGAGCGCATGCTGGCGCTGCTGACGGCACTGCGCGCCGGCCACGCCACGCTGCTGGTCGAACACGACATGGACGCCGTGTTTCGCATTGCCGACCGCATCACCGTGATGGTCAACGGCGCTGTGTTGGCCAGCGGCACACCGCAGGCCGTGCGCAGCAACCCCGAGGTGCAAGCCGCCTACCTGGGGGCCGAACATGGCTGAACCCATGCTGCACGCCACGGGCTTGCACGCCTGGTACGGCAGCAGCCATGTGCTGCACGGTGTCGGCATCACGCTGGCACGTGGCCAGACGCTGGGCCTGCTGGGCCGCAACGGCATGGGCAAGAGCACGCTCATCCGCACCCTGCTGGGCCACGTGACGCAGCGACAAGGCCACATCCATCTGCTGGGCCGGGACATGTCCAAAGCCAGGCCCCATGAAGTGGCGCGCGCCGGTGTGGCCTATGTGCCCGAAGGTCGCGGCGTCTTCCCCAATTTGAGCGTGCGTGAAAACCTGCTCATGGCCGCGCGCAAGGGAATCACGGGCCGCGATGACTGGCCGCTGGCGCGTGTGCTGCAAACTTTCCCGCGCTTGCAAGAGCGCTTGGGCAATCTGGGCGCGCAGTTGTCAGGCGGCGAGCAGCAGATGCTGTCGATAGGCCGTGCGCTGATGACGCACCCCGAACTCATCATCCTTGACGAAGCCACCGAAGGCCTGGCGCCGCTGATCGTGGCTGAGATCTGGCGCGTCATCACGCAAATACGCGCCAGCGGTATCGCCACCCTCATCGTCGACCGTGACTACCGCAAGGTGCTGGCCCACTGTGACCAGGCGCTGGTGCTGCAAAAGGGCCTGGTGGTGCTTCAAGGTGCGTCAGGCACGCTGCGCGAAAGCAGCGAACTGGCCAACTACCTGGGTGTTTAGGCCGGGTGTGCGAACTTCAGGGTTCACCGTCCCAGTAGTCCACCTCGGTGCTGCGTGGGTGAATGGCGCGCACGGTGTTCTTGCCATCGACAAAACTCTGCGCCATGACCTTGCCCGAATCCGGGTACTCACAAATTTCGGGCGTGTCCTTGGTGCTGATGGACAGGTACTTCAGCGGCGCGTCAGAGGTGTTGATGATGTGGTGCGGGTACTCGGGCCCAGGCGGAATGAAGATCACGTCACCGGCCTTGATGGGCAGGCGTTGCCCGGCCACGCGCAGCGTGCCGCTGCCTTCGATGATCACGAACATTTCTTCTTGCGCGTGGTGCAGGTGATAGGGGCAACTTTGTTTGCCCGGCGGCACGGTGTCGACCGACAAACCCAACTTGCGCGCGGCCGTGCCAGCACTCAGTTGTGCGCCCAGGGATTCGTAGAGCGGCGCACGCACCCAGTGTTCAAGCTCAGTGCTGTTGAAGTTGCGGATAAGGCGCGCGGCCAGGGCTGAGGCCGGTGTGTCGGGTGTGTCCATGCGCCCATCATGCCGCAGCGCCAACCGCCTTCACGGTTTGGCCTTGGCCATGGCGGCGGCATCGCGCTGCGCCACCTTGGCCATGTGCTTGCCCACCTCGCTGCCGCGCGCCGCAGCGCGCGCAAACCACATCGTGGCCATGTCGCGGTTCCAGCCTTCGCCCGGGTACAGCAGCTTGCCGTACCAGTGCATCAGCGCCAGTCTTTCCATGGCTACCACGTTGCCCGCTTCGGCCAGGCGGCGCAGCACGATCTCGGCCTGCCAGGGGTGGCCGTGTTCCTGGTGCTGGATGGCTTGGTCCAGCGCATCGTCGTCGGGCAGAGCGGGCGCGTCGGCTTGCGCTTGCGCGCTGCACAGCACCAGCGCACAAGCCAGCGTGGCCAAGGCATGCAGCCATTCAGAAGTGCGGCGCATGACGCTCTTCCTCAGGCAGCGCCGCACTCAGTTCGGCCGCACGCACGGCGCTGGCTTGCAGCACCGGCGCGGCGGCCAGAGCGGTTTCATTGACCGGCGCTTCCACGCCCAGGGGAAATTCGGGTGACAGCCCTGGCGGCGCCGTGGGCAGCGCGTGTGGCGCCTGGCGCGCACGTTCTTCGAGTTGTGGCGTGGCCAGCCAGGCGGCCAGCGACAGCAGCCCCAAAGCCAGTGGCACCAGCCACCAGCGCAGGTTGTACTCGTGCTGCGCAGGCTTCATGCGGCGGTGATAGTGGGTCATGACAGTCCTTCACTTGGGTGGTTAGCAAGCTGCTTGCCTGCGTGAAAGAACTGTAGAAACTAAAGCCCAGGCCCACCATCCCGCTTATGCGCAATGCTCTGACGCGTTGGCGTCATTTGATTGAGGGATGACGAACGTCGTGCGCGGGTGCAAGCCGCCAGGTCAAACTGCTGACCCCTTCGCCTGTGCACTCAGCGCCTGAGCCGTTCAGCGCTGTCCTGACCTGATGCCCACGCACTGATCGCTCAGCGTGGGTTTTGCAGCAAGCCGTTGGCCGCAGCCGCTTGACACAGCGCAAGCGCCACGTCGGCGGGCCTGTCTATCGTGCAGCGCATGGAATTCAAGGACTACTACAAGGTTCTGGGACTTGAGCGCACGGCCAGCGACGAGCAGATCAAGAAGGCCTTTCGGCGCCTGGCGCGCAAGCACCACCCCGACCTGAGCAAGGCCCCTGACGCGGCGGCGCGCATGCAAGAACTCAATGAAGCGCACGAGGTCTTGCGCGACCCTGAAAAGCGCGCTGCCTACGACCAGGTAGGCGCAGGCGCACAAGACGGGCAGGCCTTTCGTGCGCCCCCGGGCTGGAACCGCGGTTTCGAATTCAGCGGCGGGCCCGACAACGCGGGCGACGGCATGGACCACAGCGCATTTTTTGAAGCGCTGTTTGGCGCCGCGCGCCAGGGTGCGGGCCGTGCGGGCCGCGCAGACCACAGCGGGTCATCGCGTGGGCCAGGGGCCCTGCGCGCGCGTGACCATCACGCCAAGATCACGGTGCTGCTGGAAGACAGCTTCAGCGGCGCCACGCGCACGCTGTCCTTGCAAAGCCCGGCCGTGAACGACAGCGGCCACATCAGCTTGCACCAGCGCCAATTGCAGGTGGCCATTCCCAAAGGCATCCGCGCCGGACAGCAAATTCGCCTCGTCGGTCAGGGCTCGCCGGGCCTGGATGGCGAGCCGGCGGGCGACTTGTATTTGGAGGTCGACTTCGAGCCCCACGCACGCTGGCAAGTCGACGGCGCCGACCTGTATTTGCGCCTGCCCGTGGCGCCCTGGGAAGCCGCGCTGGGTGCCGAGGTGCCCGTGTCCACGCCGGGTGGTTGGCTGGAAGTGAAGATCCCCGCAGGCTCACAAAGCGGCCGCACCTTGCGCCTGCGCGGGCGCGGCATTCCGGCCCAGCAAGCAGCGTCTGAAGCGGGCGACTTTCATGTCGTGCTGAGTGTGGTGCTGCCGGCCGCTGACAGTGAGAAAGCCCAAGCCGCCTACCGACAAATGGCCAAAGACCTGGCCTTCGACCCGCGCGCCACGCAAGGAGACAGCGCATGAACACCCTTGCCGTGGGCGTGTGCCTGATGGGCGACGACAGTCTTGACCTCGACAGCTTTGCCATGGCCACGGGCGCTGACACAGCAACCATCCGCCTGTGGGTCGACGAAGCCCTGCTCACACCTGCCCTGGCGCAGCCGCAGTGGCGCTTTGGCGGCGAAGAATTGGCACGCGCGCGGCGCATCCTGCGCTTGCAACGTGACTTCGACGCCAACGTGCAAAGCGTCGCCGTGATGCTGCAATTGCTGGATGAGATTGACGCCTTGCAGGCCCAGCTGAGGCGTCACGGGCTGGCCTTTGTCGAGCGGCGCTGAGGCACTGGATCAAGCGCCAGATCAAGCGGCCGTGCGGTTGGCTGCCGCTGCGCCCTGCAAGGCCAAGCTGATCTGCTTCACGCCAGGCTCGCCTGGCGCAGGGGCCACCACAAAGCCGCAGTCGCGCGCCAACTGCAGCATGCGCGGGTTGTCGGCCAGCACCGTGGCCACCAAGTGCTGCGTGCCACGTTCACGTTGGAAGCTGATGAGCTTGTGCATCAGGCGCCCTCCCAGGCCGCCACCTTTTAAATCCGAGCGCACGAGGATGCCGAACTCGGCGGCTTCGTTGTCCGGGTCGGTGATGGCGCGCACCACGGCCAGTGTCTCTTCCTCGCCGGCTGCGTCCACCGCAGTGGCGATGAAGGCCATTTCGCGGCCATAGTCGATTTGCGTCAAGCGTGCCAACTCGCTGTGCTCAATGCTGCGCCGGCTGTAGAAGACACGCAGGCGCACATCTTCGGCGTCCAGCTTTTTAAGGAAGGCCAGGTGCTGCGCTTCGTCGTCGGGCCGAATGGGCCGCACGGTGAGCACACGGCCCTGCCAGTCCCAAGCTTCTGTCAGCCCAGTGGGATAGGGCGGAATGGCAAAGTGCTCAGCACCGCCCGGCGCGCTGGCGCTGATGCGCACCCGCGCGTCCAAGGCCAGCACACATTGTGCGTCGGCCAACAAGGGGTTGATGTCGATCTCGGCAATGCGGGGCTCCAGCGCCAGCAGGTCAGACACGGCTTGCAGCACGGCCACCACGGCATCGGTGTCTGCGGGCGGCACGTCGCGCCAGCCTTGCAGCAAACGGGCAATGCGGGTCTTGGCGATCATGGCGCGGGCCAGCGGCGCGTTCAGTGGCGGCAGGCCCACGGCACGGTCGGCCAGCACTTCAACCGCCGTGCCGCCCTGGCCGAAAAGGATGACCGGGCCGAACAGGCTGTCGACACTGCTGCCCACGATCAACTCCAGCGCCTGTGGGCGCTGCACCATGGCTTGCACCGTGAAGCCTGTCAGCGTGGCGTCGGGCCGCAGCTGGGCGACACGGTGCAGCATGGCCGCGCAAGCCGAGCGCAAGGCGGGTTCGTCGGCCAGATTCAAGGCCACGCCGCCGACGTCGCTCTTGTGTGAAATTTGCGGCGAGAGGATTTTCAGCACCACCGGGTAGCCGGTGGTTTGTGCGGCGCGCAAGGCACTGTCCACATCGGGTGCCACCACTTGCGTCGCCACCACGGGCACGCCGCAGGCGGCCAGCACTGCCTTGGCTTCCACCTCGCTCAACATGTCGCGGCCCTGGGCCAGGGCGCTGTCGATGACGCTGCGCACCTGCGCCAGGTGCAACTGCGCAGCGCTCTGCGCTTGTTGCGCCGGTGGCGTTTGCAGCAGTTGCTGCTGGTTACTGCGGTAGTCCACCAGCATCGAAAAGGCGCGCACCGCGGCTTCGGGCGTGTCGTAGCAAGCGATACCCGCCGTTTGAAACTGCGTGCGCGCTTGACGCACGGCGGCGTCGCCCAGCCAGCAGCCCAGCACGCGGCCCGGTGCCGTTTGCGCCACCGGCAACAGGGCCGACGCAATGTCTGCGCTGGGCACGATGGCGGTGGGTGCATGCATGAAGAGCACGCTGCCGCTGTCGGGTGCCGCCAAGAGGGCGCGCAGGGTCTGGACATAACGCTCAACCGGTGCGTCACCAATGATGTCGATGGGGTTGGCGTGGCTCCAGTTGGCGGGCAGCACCGTGTTCAGCGCGGCCAGCGTGGCCGCACCCAGCGGGGCCAGGGCGACACCGGCCAACGCGGCGGCGTCGGCGGCCAGCACGCCAGCGCCGCCGCCGTTGGTGAGCAGGGTCAGTGCAGACAGTGACGCGTCACCGCCGGCCGACACCGAGCCGCTGAAATGCGCCAGGGTTTCAGCGGCCACAAACAGGTCTTGCAGCGTGTCCACGCGCAGCATGCCGGCACGCCGGATAGCGGCGTCATAGACGCGGTCACTGCCGGCCAGCGCACCCGTGTGCGAGGCCGCTGCGGCCTGGCCCGATGCCGAACGCCCGGCCTTGACCACCAGCACCGGTTTGTTGCGCGCCGCCGCGCGTGCCGCCGACATGAATTTGCGCGCCGCCTGCAGCGATTCCACATACAGCAGCACGGCGCGCGTGTGGGCGTCGCTGGCCAGCCAGTCCAGCAAATCGCCGAAGTCCACGTCGGCGTGTTCGCCCAAAGAGATGCAATGCGAAAAGCCGATGCCACGCCCTTGCGCCCAGTCCAGCACCGCCGTCACCAAGGCGCCCGATTGCGACACAAAAGCCAGGCTACCGGCTTGCGCGCCGATGTGCGAGAAGCTGGCGTTCAGACGTGCGTGTGGTGACAGCAGGCCCAGGCAATTGGGCCCGCAGATGCGCAACAGGTGCTGGCGCGCGTTGTCCAGCATGGCTTGCTTTTGAGCCGCACTGAGACCGGCGGTGAGCACCACCGCAGCCTGGCAGCCCTTGGCGCCGAGCTGCGCAATGACATCGGCCACCGTGCCTGCGGGTGTGCAGACGATGGCCAGTTCAGGCGCCTGCGGCAGGCTGTCGATGCTGGCGTACACCGCTTCGCCGTCCAGGCGCGTGCGGTTGGGGTTGACGGCAAAGCGCGGCCCGGCAAAGCCGCCTTCACGCAGGTTGCGCCACACCGTGGCGCCGACGCTGAAGGCGCGGTCGGTGGCACCCACCACCACCACCGAGGTGGGGTAGAGCAAGGCGTCAAGATGGCGAATGCTCATGTGCGGTGGTGCCTTCAGGCAGCAAAAGCGCCACGCTGCGGGGGGACTGTGCGGGCGGCGGCGGGCCCACAAGCACGCCAGCGCCGTCGAACACCTGCACCTGCACCGGGAAGGCTTGGCGCACGCTTTCGGTCACCGAGCAGAAGTCCTCAAACTGGGCCAGTGCGCGCTCCAGCCGGGGCATGGTGGCGGCGGCTGCGCCCAGGTGCAGATCGACCGCGATGCGGCCCACACGCAGCCGCCCTTTTTCATTGCGCGCCATGTGCAGCACGGCGCGTGCGCGCAAGGCCCCGGGCTCCTGGGCGAATTTGCGCAGCGTAAACAGCAGGCTGGCGGCCAGGCAGTTGGCCACCGCGGCAGCCAGCAATCGCTCGGGATTGGGCCCTTGGTGTGCACCCAGGGGCGGGCCCAGGTCGGTGTGCAGCGCGGGCATGCCGGATGGCTCGAACTGCACTTCAAAGCGG
This sequence comes from Rubrivivax sp., assembly GCA_031379155.1. Lineage (GTDB taxonomy): Bacteria > Pseudomonadota > Gammaproteobacteria > Burkholderiales > Burkholderiaceae_C > Rubrivivax. The sequence goes on along the minus strand of JANNEX010000548.1, from coordinate 6,754 downwards.
TAGCCGTCGGTCCATTGCAACTGCACGGCGGCGTCCTCGTGCGCTGCAGCGGCGGCACTGGCGGGGCGTGTCGTGTCGGTGCTCAATTGAATCCTCGTGGCGGCTTGCAACCCCGCCAGCATGGGCGAGACGACGACCTTCGACCTTGATGCGGCGCAAGCCCGGGGCTGGCCTGGCGCTTGATCTGCGACAAGACGCAGCGCGCCAGGCTTGCAAAGATGCCCCGATGTGCAAACCGGCTGCGCCTACCCCCGCACGACACGCAGCTACCGCAGGGCTGGCCCGCTGCCGCAGCACAGCGGCCAGCCTGGGTGGCTGCACCTGCGCTGGCGCCACACCGCGCTTGATGTGGTCATGTTGCCGGCGCTGTGGCTGACCATCGCGCATGGGCTGTGGTCATGAGTAGGCGAGCCCGGCCACGCCGTGTTCCTAACAGTCAGGGTAGTGCGCGGCAGCCATGAAACGTCAGCGGGTTTTCGCAGCCCTTGGCTTCTTGGTGGCCGTGGTGTTTGTCGCCGCGTTGGTGGTGCGCTCGCGCTTCGAGCGTGACCTGGCGCTGGCCACTGAACGCGCCGCACAAGGCAGCGTGCTGATGGCCACACGCTGCGGGCCGATTGAAGTGCAGCAAGCGGGCGCTGGCATGCCGCTGCTCATGATCCACGGCAGCGGCGGCGGCCACGACCAGGGCATGGCCTGGGCGCGGCCGCTGGTGCGCCAAGGTGTGCGCGTGATTGCGATGTCGCGCTTTGGCTATCTGCGCACACCAAGGCCGGCCGATGTCTCGCCGCAGGCCCAGGCCGATGCCCACATCTGCCTGCTCGATGCGCTGGGCGTCAACAAGGCCGCCGTGCTGGGTGTATCTGCCGGCGCAGCGTCGGCCCTGCAGACAGCCATCCGCCACCCGCACCGTGTCAGCGCGATGGTGCTGATCGCTCCCATCGCTTACAAGCCCGGCACGGTGGCCGACTCGGCAGCGCCGATCTCTAGCAACAAGGATGCGCTGCTGTTGCGCCTGCTGGGCTCGGACTTTCTGTTCTGGGCCGCGCTGCACGTGGCGCGCGACCCACTCATGCGCCATGTGGTGGCGACATCGCCCGAGCAGGTGGCCGCTGCCAGTGAACAAGAGCGCGCGCGGGTCAACGATCTGGTTCGGCGCATCCTGCCGGTATCGAGCCGCGCGGCCGGGCTGCGCGACGACACGCGGCTGGGCAAGCGGCTGGGGCCAGCCGAGCTGCAAGCCATCCGCGTGCCCACGCTTGTGGTCAGCGCGAGCAATGACGGTTTTGGCACCTACGCCGCAGCAGAGTTCACGGCCAGCAAGATCGCTGGCGCAAAGTTCATCGGCTTCGACGACGGCGGCCACCTGCTGGTGGGGCATGACGCACAGGTGCAGGCCGAAGTCCTCAAGTTGCTGGTCTCGGCGGCACGTTGCTCTCCTCACCCGCCCACGACCTGCTGCTGATGGTGCCTGCCGTTTTTGTTGGGGTGTTCTTTGCTGGCGGACCTCTGAGTGAGAAACTGGGTTGGCGCGGCTATGCCCTGCCCGTGCTGCAAAAGCGCTACGGATGGCGCGTCGCCAGCCTGGTGATTGGAGCCGTGTGGGGCGGCTGGCACCTGCCGCTGTTCTTCGTCGCGGGCAGCACGCAGGGTCAGACGCCGGTGCTTGTTTTCATCCCGACATTGCCATCCGACGCTGCGCAGCGGCCGTCTGAGACGGTGGGTATTCGTCTTGATCGCGCTTGTCTTGCTGTTCAGCGCTGATCGGGCAGCAGACTGGCGAGTTCGATGATGGCCGGTCTTGGGCACCAGGCCCTGAGCTGCGGCGGTGGCGGTCGTCATGTTGCAGGCGGCATGCCAAAGTGCTGCCGCCAGCACGCTGCCCTGGGAGAGGTGGGCGACATGCGACAGCACAATCGCGCCACAAAAAATGCCCAGTCCGAAGCCAAAGATGATCAGCGGCGCCAGCATCGAACGATAGGTCTCGACGATAAAAAACAGTGGTGCATGCCACGCGGCCCACAACACAGCCAACGCGGCTGTGCCGCCCAGCGGCCCCAAGCGCGCCTGCAAGCGGGGCGGTGCAAAGCCACGCCAACCGGTTTCTTCGCCAAAGCCGTTGATGAGCAGGACCAAGGCCAGCACGGCTGGCAGCCCCATCAGCGCCATCAGCGCTGGTCCGTGCCGTTAGTAGCCGTCAAAGCCGCGGGCTTCAACACCGCAAAACACAGCAGCGCCAGCAGTGACAACACGGCCGCCAGTGCAAAAGCCCCCTGCGGCGCCAGCGCCCACAGGCCACCGGCCAGCAGCGACGCGGGCAGGTAGATCGAGCCGGTGACAAAGTTGTAGACGCCGATGGCGCTGGCTCTTCGCTCGGCTTCCAGGTCGGCAATGAAGGCCTTGCTCTGCGACTCTTCAATGGCGTAGAAAAGCCCGTACACCGCAAACAGCGCAACGATGGCGGCGGCGCTGTCCGCGAAGATCAGCGCCACGTTGATGGCGCCGTACAGCGCATAGCCCAGCATCACCACGGGAGCGCGGCCAATGCGGTCGCCCAAGCGGCCCGCCAGGGGTGCAGCGATGACGCAGGTGGTGTTGAACAGCGCGTACAGCAGCACCACTTGCTTGACGCTGAAGCCCGTTTGATGTGCCTTGAGCAACAAAAAGCCCAGGCTGTAGTAGGCCAGCGCAAAGACGCCAGCGGGCAACAAGAAGCGTTTGAAGCCGGGGCTGAGCAAGTGCCAGTTCTGGGCCAGACTCTCGCGCTCAAGTGCAACCCCTGGCGGGTCCGCGATCAGCATCAACACGATGAGTGCCAGCAGCGCCGGCACGAAGGCGACCCAGAACAGGGTGCGGTAGCCGGCTTGCGACTCGCCGAACCACGACAGCAGCGCATACGCCAGCAGCGGGCCAAAGACCGCGCCGGCCTTGTCCAGCGCCTTGTGCACGCCGAACGAATAACCGCGCTGCGAGGGCTCGGCGACGGCCGACAGCCAGGCGTCGCGTGGTGGGCCGCGAAAGCCTTTTCCCAGGCGCTCGATGACTCGAAACAGGGCCAAGCCCGTGATCGACGTGGAGACCAGCAGGATGGTCTTGGCGAGGGTCGAAAAGCCGTAGCCCGCCAGCGTGAAGACCTTGCGCTTGCCAGTGCGGTCCGAGGCCCAACCGGCCAGCACGTTCAAGGACGAGGCTGAGAAGTCGGCCAGGCCTTCGATGAGGCCCAGCAGCGCACTCGAGGCCCCGGCGACGGTGGTGAAGAAGACGGCGAAGACCGAAAAGATCATCTCCGAGCTGATGTCGGTCAGCAAGCTGACCAGGCCAAGCTTGAGGATGTCGGGGTGCAGGGCCTTGCGGCGCGCTGTTGTCGACACGGAGGGCATGGGCAAGACCACCACGGCCTCAGCGCTGGGCCAACACGGCTTGCGCCGTGCTCAGCAAGGCCGGACTTCCATTGGCAGGCATGGCAGGCATGGCAATGTGGGCACTAACAGATCAAAGGCTGCTTGCGGCGCGAGATGAGCATGCCCACCCGCACGCTCACCAACACGCCCACGCCCACGCCTGCCGAGTCGTGGCGCAGGGGTGTTCATGCGCCGCAGAGTCGGTGTTGCGCGGCAGTGGCGTTGTCGGTATTCATTGTGCGCTGTCGTTGGGGGATGACGCGATGCCGGTGCAAAGCATGCGCCGGCAGCGACGGCCCATATTGCTGCTGCAGCGCCACACCGGGTTTGAGGCAGGTCAAGCACTGCGGCCTGTGACAGGGGCCTTCACAGGGGCTGCATTGATGTCGATCAAAGGGCATTGATGAAGCCGCGCCAAAGATGTGGCGTGCGCTCTGTGCGTGGCCAGCGGCAGGGACCTGCAGCTGGGCGCACGATTTTGCGATTTTGCGATTTTCCCCAAGGAACCAACGATGCCTTCGATCCCACCCAGCCGCGTCCTGGTGATCTATTTTTCGCGCACCGGCACGACGCGCCGCGCCGCCGAAATGCTGGCGCAAGCCAGCGGCGCTGAACTGTGTGCCATCACTGAAAAGCGCTCGCGGCTGGGGCCCTGGGGCTACGCGCGTTGCCTGTGGCAAGCAGCGCTGGGCCTGAGCCCGCCGCTGAAGCCGCTGGGCTGCGAGCCGGCCAGCGCCGACTGCGTGTTTATCGGCACACCCATCTGGGGCTGGCACCTGTCGTCGCCAGTGCGCAGTTTTGCGCGGCGCTACCAGGGGCAGCTGGGTCGCATCGCTTTTTTCTGCACCCAGGGCGGTTCGGGCAGCGACGCGGCTTTTGGTGAATTGCAGCGCATCCTGGGCCGGCCACCGCTGGCCACCTTGGCACTGACTGACGCTGAGATGGAGGATGGCCGTGCTGCTGCCCGTATCGAGGCCTTTGCCAGGCTCGTCAAAGGGGCCGCGCCCCTTGCAGGCGCGGTGGCTGGCGCAAGCCGGCCGCTCGGCACGCCAGCACGGCGGCGCGCATGAATGCCGCTGGACGCCGGCGTGGCATGGCGCTGCTGGCCGCCGTGGTGATCTCTTTGGTGTTCGCCACGCCCGCCTGGCCGCAGGGCAGCGTGCCGCCGCGCCCGCCGCCGGGTGACTACCGCGTCGAAGCCGGCCGCGTGGACCCCGGCACCTACCTGGGCTGGCGCCTGTTCCACACCGCCTGCTACGGCTGCCACGGCGTTGACGCAGTTGGCACTGACCTGGCGCCCAACCTGGTGCAGCGCGTGCGCACGCTGAGCCCACGCTCCTTTGCCACCAAGGTGCTCACCAGCTACCGCCTGGTGCAACTGGCGGATGAATCCAACGCGCAAGACCGCGACGCGGCGCTTGAGTTGCTGATCGAACAAACCCTGCGCCGTGAACGCCGCAAGGCAGACCTGGTGGCCATGCCGGCCTGGGACGACAACCCACGCGTGCAACCGCATGTGCTGGACCTCTATGCCTATCTGTCGGCGCGCGCCGACGGCAAACTGGGGCCTGGCAAGCCACAGCTTTCGGCCGCGCACAAGCGCCCCGACACCAAAGGGCTGAAGCGCTGACTCGTTACCGTACTTATGCGCCAGGGCGGACGCGTCACCGCGCTTATGCCGCGGGGCGGACGCGTCACCGCGCCGCGTGCTCGGCCTGCGTTTGACAGGCCAGGCAGCGCAAGCTGGCCAGCTCGGCAGCCAGGCGAGCCGGTGCGATGCGGGCGCCGCAGTCCACGCACACGCCGTAGGTGCCGGCTTCGATGCGCCGCAAGGCGGGTTCTCAGCGCACAGCCAGGCCGCGCCAGGGCGCGCGCTAACCGTGGCCTTTCGCCCGTCACGAAACGGGGGCGTCCTGGCGCACCAGCAGCACCGGCACCGGGCTGGCCTGGGCGACCCATGCAGCGTCGCTGCCCAGCAGCAGGCGGCTGGCGCCCTTGCGCCCGTGCGTGCCCATCACGATGGCGTCGCAGCCTGAGGTCGCCACCTCGTCAACGATGACCTTGCCGACGTTGCTGCCGGCGCCCTCGCGCAGCCGGGTCTGGGCCACCACGCCAGCGGCTTCGCAGCGCTGGGCGGCCTTGACCAGCAGTTCTTGGCCGTAGCGGTGCACGTCGCGCAGCAGCGCGGCCGAATCGCTGACCATGAGCGGGTCAAGCATCCATTGCAAGTCGGTCACGACGTGCAAGAGCTGCAGGCTGGCACTCAGGCTGCGCGCCAGTGCAATGGCTTCGCTCAGGCCGCGCTGTGCGGTGTCGCTGCCATCCAGTGGCACCAGGATGCGCTTGTACATGGCGGTTTCCTCTCAAGGCTGGGGTGCCAATCGCAATGGCGTGCGGTCATGGTGCAGGCAGCGCCGCCAGGCAGGCTTGACCTGGCGCAAGCGCGCCTGGTGCAGAATCAAAAAAATGCCGCCGACCCACATCGCCATCGTCGACGACGAAGCTGCCATCACCCGCTTGCTGGGCGGCTACTTGCAGGGCCACGGCTATCGCGTGAGTGAGTTGAACTCGGGCGCTGCGCTGATGGCACTGATGGCGCTTGACGCACCCGCGCTGGTGCTGCTGGACCTGGGCCTGCCGGGCGAAGACGGCCTGGCCATCGCGCGCCAGTTGCGTGAGCATTGGCGCTGCGGCCTGGTCATCGTGAGCGGGCGCGGTGACGCGGTGGACAAGGTGGTGGGCCTGGAGGTGGGTGCCGACGACTACGTGACCAAGCCCTTTGACATGCGCGAGCTGCTGGCCCGCATCAAGGCCGTGACAAGACGCATGGTGCCTGAGGCCACCGCGCCCGCTGCGCTGGCAGCCGCTGCGGTGCCTGCCGCCGCCACAGCGCCTCCCGAACGCACACGCTGGTGCTTTGGCCCCTATGTGCTGGACACAGCGGCCCGCCGCCTGTGCGCCATCGACGGCCACGAGGTGCCCTTGACCACGGGCGAATTTGATCTGCTCACCGTGTTCGTCAAGCACCCGGGCCGCGTGCTGTCACGCGACTTCATGCTCGGGCTGACGCGCAGGCGCGAGGCCGCGCCGTTTGACCGCACGATAGACGTGCAGGTGGGGCGGCTGCGCAAGAAGCTTGAGGTAGACGCCGAAGATCCGCAGCTCATCAAGTCAGTGCGCGGCGCCGGCTACATCCTGGTCGCGCCGGTGTCGGCGGCCTGAGAGGGTGTAGACGAAATGATCTATGCTGCCAGTCTGGTCGCGAGGATACGCGCCTCGGCCAACCAGACCCACGCGAGCGGGGCCCAGTTGGACCGATCATGGTGTGCCATGAGGCGGCGCGCGCGCTCGTTCCA
>JANNEX010000814.1:0-3236 GCA_031379155.1 Rubrivivax sp. | reverse complement strand
TCTAGTAACCAAGTTACACCGTCAAATCAAGCTGCAAGCCATGCCATGCTGCGCGCCGTGAGCCACAGCATCGCCCCCGAACTCATCCTGCGCGACCCCGGCGCGGCTTTGCACACCCTGCGCAAAGCTTGGCAAGGCCAGCGCGAACGCTGGATTTTCGGCTACGCCTCGCTCATCTGGCGGCCCGAGTTTGACGCCGCCGAACACCGCAGCGCGCTCATCCACGGCTGGCACCGCGCGCTGCGCATGCGCTCGCGCATCAACCGTGGCACGCCGCAAGTGCCGGGCCTCGTGTTTGCTCTGTTGCCGGGCGGTGCCTGTCGCGGCGTGGTCTACCGGCTGCGGCCTGAAAACGCCGAAGATGAACTGGACCGGCTGTGGGCGCGTGAGATGCCCACCGGCGTCTACGACCCGCGCCTGCTGAACACACGCACGCCGCAAGGCCAGGTCGTGGCGCTGGCCTTCACACTCAGCCGGCGCAGCGAAGCCTGCCTGCCGCGCCTGGGCGACGACGAGGTGACGCACATCCTGCGCCACGCCAGTGGCCGCTACGGCACCACGCTGGAGTACCTGGCTGAAACTGCGCTGGCGCTGCGCGAGCGCGGCGTGCGTGACCGCGAGATTGAACGCCTGATGCGGCTGGCCCGCCAACGCGGTTTGCTTTGAGCACAGGCATAGTCACAGGCCATGCCGTGCATGCCGTGCATGCCGTCGATGGATGTCGATGGATCTCGATGGATCTCGATGGATCTCGATGGCCCCGCACAGCGCGCTGTGCGCTTCTACTGCGCCGCCATCAAGCGCAAGGCGTGGTTCGATGCGTTGCGCTCCAGAAACGAGGCCCTGAATTCGGGCGGCACACGCGTGGCGGCGGCGTCAGCAATCCACGCCTGGGCGCGGGCCAGTTCTTCGTCGTGGCGCGCGCGCTCGCAGACGCGCAGCACCGGCAGGCAGCGCCGCCACACCTCGCCGCGGTAGACCTGGTCGGGCCAGTACTCGCGCATCAAGTCCAGCGCGCGGATGGCATGCGGCCGCGCGACTTCGGCGTTGCGCAAGCCCAGGTTCAGTTCGGCCAGGCGCGCCGACAGCACCATCGCCAAGCCATGGCGGCCCGAGGATTCGATTTCGGCCCAAAGCGCTTCAGCCTTTGCCAGCGCGTCTGCGGGCTCGCACAGCCCCAGCTGGGCCACCAGGGGCCGCCAGCGTGACAAGCGGCGCCCGCTGGCGGGCACCTTGTCGGCCAGCGTGGCTAGCGCGAGTGCGAGCGCCGGGCCCCCTTGCGGCGCCTCGGCGCCCAGCTGGCCCAGCGTCGTCGTCCAGCGCGAGCGCGCCATGGCCGGTGTATCGGGCCCCGGCTCAACGGCCGACAGCTCGTGCAGCGCGCGTGGGTTCTGCCCGAGGTGTATCCACAGTTGCGCGCGGTAGCTCACCACCAGCGGCAGCCAGCCGGGCGTTTGCTGGCGCGCGGTTTCCACGGCGCGGTCGAGGTGGGTCAGTGCCTGTGCGTATTCGCCCAGCCCCGTCAGCACGAAGCCGAAGTTCAGGTCCATGCTGGTGTATGAGCGAAAGCGCTCGGGCAGCGAGAGCTGCAGCGCGCGCGCGCGCTCGAGCAGCGCCAGCGCGCTGCGCAGGTCGCCTCGGTCGTGATGCGTGACGGCGGTGTTGAGCAGCGTCTGCACGGCGCTGGGCACATCGCCCAACTCAAGGAAGCGCGCGCTCGCCGCGGCGTTGGCGGCGAGCGAGTTGTCGACTTCATCGGCATGGTCGAGCACGATGGCCAGCGATTGCTGGAACACCGCGCGCTGCGACAGCGTGCCCAGGCGCTCGATGTCGTGCTCGACGGCGCGCATCTCGCCCAGCGCGCCGCGCGTGTCGTTGCGCCACAGGCGCACCGCAGCGACGTTGCGCCGCAGCTCGGCACGCACCAGCGCTTCGTCGGCGCCGCCCAATTCGCGCAGGCCTTCAAGGGCTGCGGCCTCGGCCGCCGCCAGGTCACCACGGTGCAGCGCCGTCACTGCCCATTCGTTGCGTGCCCGCGCGCGCTCGACGGGTGTGGCGGCAAAGCGGTCCAACAACTCAATCGCCCGCGTCGACACCTCGCCCAGGTCAACCTCGAAGGAGGCCTGGCGCATCTCAAAAGACGCCTCGAAAGCGGCGGTGCGCTGGCCGCCTGCGGCATAACCCAGCGCCGCGCGCTCGAAGGCGGCAGCGGCTTCGGCATTGCGCAACGACGCTGCGGCGGAGCGACCCGACTCCAGCCAATGCGGCGCGGCGCGCGCGGGCTGCGCCGCGCTGTCGAAGTGCTGGGCGATGCGCGACGGTTTGCCACGGTGCTGAGCCAGCCATGCCGCGACCTGGGCATGCATGATGGCCGCCACCGGCTGCGGCACCGAAGCCAGCACGGCCTCGGCAATCAGGTCGTGCGTGAAGGCTGAGGCACGCAGCATCTGCCCGGCTTCCAGTTCGGCCCAGGCATCTGCGAGGTCGATGGCGCGCACTTGCAGCACGTCGGCGGCCAGCTCGGCGCAGAAGTCCTGCCCGCTGACCGCCGCACAGCGCGCCAGCTCGAGTGCACGCGCGCCGAGTGCACGCAGCCTGTGGGCCAGCAAAGGTGCCAGCCCTTGCGACAGCGTGGCCAGCGAAGCCAAGGCCGAAGCCTCGTCGCGCGCACCGCTCCCCTGCCGGCCTGCGTCGCGCTCGCGCTGCCACAGCGCTTTCACCGCCTCAAGCACAAACAGGGGTTTGCCGCCGCTGATCTGCATCAAGGCCGGTGCGGCGCCGGCCAGGTCGCGCAGCGGCAGTTCCAGCGACACCAGCAACTGGCGCACCTCATGCTCATCCATAGGCGCCAGATCGATGCGCACGGCGCCGGGCAGCGCAAGCAGCGCCTGCACCCAGGCCGCCAGTGCCGACACCAAGCCTTCAGGGCGCAGCACCAGCACCCAGGCCAGGCCGGGCTGCGACATCGCGGCGTGCTGCAGCGCCTCGACGCTGGCCGCGTCGGCGCAGTGCAAGTCGTCGATCAGCACGGCCGCAGCACCGGCCTCGGCGGCGACACGCAGCAAGGCGTCCACCGATGCCAGGAAGCGAGCACGGTCAAGCTCGCTGCGCAGCGGCCGCGTGTCGCCAAGCTCGGGAATCAAGTGCGCCAGCTCGCGCGCGATGGCGGCGGCCGGTGCCTGCCCCCCTTGCCCCAATTGCGCCAGGGCGGCACGCACCACACGCGTGAGCAGCGC
>JANNEX010000789.1:0-3701 GCA_031379155.1 Rubrivivax sp. | reverse complement strand
CGGCCTCGTCCACCATCAACGGCACCAGCTTCAACTGGTCGCGCACGGTGTTTGCCGGCGGCAGCTATGTCGTCAGCGGCAGCGCGCTGTTCACCAAGTACCAGCCGATCTGGGACCCGCGCATCACCTGGGCCAGCGGCGTGGCGCGCAAGCGCGACGCGGTGTACTGGTCGGGCACCGGTATCACGGCCAACACCTTCGTCAAGTCCTTCACTGACGTCGCCGCGCCCAACCAGACGCTGCTCACCTCGGGCGTCGTCAGCGGCAACCTGCTGGCCGGTGTCAGCTCCAAGACCGGCAAGACCGGCGTGTTCATGCCCACGGCCACGCTGGCGGGCTGGTTTGTCAGCGGCAGCGGCCTGGTGCTGGGTACGGGATTGATCCTGAGCGAAGGCCTGGTCCTCAGCGAAGGGCTGGTGCTGAGTGAAGGGCTGGTGCTGAGTGAGGGCCTGGTGCTCAGCGAGGGCCTCGTGCTCAGCGAAGGCCTGGTGCTGAGTGAAGGCATGGTCCTCAGCGAAGGCTTCGTGCTCGGCGAGCCCTGAGACCTGCACACGAGACAGTCCCGACTGTCTCGTGCCCGTCAAACGCTGTCGCCTTCAGAGCCCCTTGGCTGATGCCGTCTGCGGACCGCATCTGGCCATGCCGCTCGGTCCAACGACCCACGAATCCGAGAACATCATGACCCCATCCAGAATCATTCCCTCTCATTCCCGCTATCGCCTGGCTGTCGTGATGGCGGTTGCCGCCGCTGTGGTCGCTTCGATGTTCGGCGCCCCAGCCGCATCTGCGGCCAAGCGGACGAGCACCACCACGGCGTCGAAGACAACTGCCCTGGCTGCCGATACACCCATGGCCGCGAGCCTGCCTGCCGCCAAGATTGCCGACGACTTGCAGAGTGCCATTGCGGCACCGACCACACCGACCTTCAGCAGCTGGGTGCGCGACATCAACGGCGCGCGTTACGTGAAGGTCATCATCGTTGCCATACCAGGCGCCGACCCCGAATTGGCGAGCCTGCGCAAGAGCGTGCTGGCCGTCGGGGGCTCGGTTTACTTCCGCTATACCTCGGTGGCTGCGCTGTCGGTGCTGTTGCCGGCCCAGCGCGTGATCGACATCGCGGCACTGGCCGATGTGCTGGGCGTGTCACCCAACCGCATGACCGCGCGCACGGCCACTTCGTTGACGCCCAGTGCGCTCGAAGACGCCACCGGCGTGACAGGCGTGCGCACACGCACCGGCGCTGGCTACAACGGCCTGGATGGCAGCGGTGTCGGCATCGCGATCCTCGACTCCGGCGTCATGTTCAAGCACCAGCTGTTCAATGACGCGGCCGGCAGCTCGCGTGTGCGCAAGAGCGTCAGCTTCCTGCGTGCCGGCGACGCCACCGCCAGTGGCGCCAAGGACTGGACCCCACTCATCGATGCGTCGGCGGGGCTGTACCCGGGCAGCCCGACGATGGCCACCTACGAATCGAAGATCGACAACTCGCTCACGCCGATGTCCGACGCCTACGGCCACGGTTCGCACGTGGCCGCCGTGGCTGCCGGCCGCGACTTCAAGCAGACCCTGGACACCACCGGCATCGCGCCGGGGGCCAGTCTGTACGACGTGGCCGTGCTCGATAACAACGGCTTCGGCCAGCTCTCCGACGTGCTGGCCGGCATCGACTGGGTCGTCTACCACGCCCGCGAATACAACATCCGCATCATGAACCTGAGCCTGGCTGCCGACTCCACCGAGAGCTGGCAGACCGACCCGCTGGCGCGCGCCGTGCGCAGTGCCACGGCCGCAGGCATCACCGTGGTGGTGGCGGCGGGCAACTTCGGCCAGACCCTGGCTGGTGCCGAGCGCTACGGCACGGTGAGCTCGCCAGGGCACGAACCGTCGGTGATCACCGTCGGTGCGGCCAACACGCGCGGCAGCGCGGTGCGCAGCGACGACAGTGTCAACTACTTCAGCTCGCGCGGCCCCACGCGTGGTTCGTTCATCAATGTCAACGGTGTGCGCCGCATCGACAACCTGCTCAAACCCGACCTGGTGGCACCGGGCAATAAGGTGCTTGGCGCCAAGTCGGTCGACAACTTCACGCTGTGGTTTCCGAGCGCGCTGCCGGCCAGGTATCCGCAGCTCGCGCAAAACGTCGGCAGCAGCACCAAGGGCGGTGAGTCCGTCATGATGCTGTCGGGCACGTCCGTGGCCGCGCCGGTGGTGGCGGGCGCGGTGGCACTGATGCTGCAAGCCAACCCGGGGCTGACACCGCCGCTCATCAAAGCCATCTTGCAATACAGCGCCCAGCCCGTGGCCGGTGCCAACCTGCTGCAGCAAGGTGCGGGGCTGTTGAACATTGGCGGTGCGGTCAAGCTGGCGCAGGCGCTGCGCACCGACGTGGCCAGCGCGGTCGAGGCAAATACGCTGGCGGCGGGCACCAACCTGCTGGCCAGCGGCAAGGCCATGCCCGCCACCTCCACCACACTCAACGGCCAGACTTTCAACTGGAGCCGCATCGTCTACGCCGGCGGCAACCAGGTCGTCAGTGGTGAGGCACTGTTCAGCAAGTTTCAGCCGATCTGGGACCACCGCCTGGTGTGGGCTGGCAGCGTCGCAAAGCGCTCCACCCTGAGCTATTGGCCGGCAGGCGCCGGCATTGCTGCCAACACCTTCGTCAAGGCCATCACCTGGGCGGCCGCGCCCAACCAGACCTTGGTGACGACGGGCGTCGTCAACGCCAGCTCGCTGGCCGGCAGCAATTCATGGCTCGGCCGCACCGGCGCTTTCATCCCGAGTGCCACGCTCAGCAGTTGGCTCAATGCCGGCAGCGGCACCACGCTGGGCCAGGGCTTCATCCTCAGCGAGGGCTTCATCCTGAGTGAGGGTTTCATCCTCAGCGAGGGCTTCATCCTGAGTGAGGGTTTCATCCTGAGTGAGGGCTTCATCTTGAGTGAAGGTTTCATCCTCAGCGAAGGCTTCATCCTGAGCGAGAGTGGCCAACCCAGCGGGTCTTCGACCAACGATTCGAGCCTGCTGGGTGAGCCGTGAACTGCGCTCGTCACCGCTGGCGTTGAGAGCGCCCCCGGCTGCGTAGAAGCTGCGCGGTCTTGACTTCGTCCCTGGCCTGCCGATAACAAGACGATGACCGCCCCGCCCGCCGCCGCAACACCACCGGACCCGAGCGCGTCCGCAGGCTTGTGGGGGCGTTTTGCGCAGCGTCACCTGTTTGACTACAACGCGGCCGCCACCGGCCTGTGGCTGATGTTGGCGGCAGGCGGTGCGCTGGCTGCCGTCTGGGCTGGGTGGCACGTCGCGGCCATGCCCTTGGCAGCGCTGTTGCAGGTGGCGGCGGGTATCGGCTTCGTCGTGCTGGCGGCGCTGTTCCCGGTGCAGATTCCACGCACCAAATACTCCATCGGCGTGGCCGACATTTTCGTCTTCGGGCTGCTCGCGCTGCACGGCGCGCCGGCCGCTGCGCTGGCTGCCGGCGCCGAGGGCCTGGTGGGCGTGCTGCGCACATCCAAGCGGCTGACCAGCCGCGTCAGCACGCCGGCCACGGCGACGCTGGCGATGGCGCTGTGCGGCCTGGGCGCCGACGCCGCGCAGCGTTCGCTGCTGTCTGCCGGTTGGGCGCCCGGCAGCGCCGGTTTTGCCGTGTTGTGCGCGATGGCACTGCCTTACTTTGCCGGCACCACGCTGCCTTTGCTGGCGGT
>JANNEX010000527.1:0-1557 GCA_031379155.1 Rubrivivax sp. | reverse complement strand
CGCACACCGCTTACCGTGTCTGGCAGCAGTGCCATGCGCTGGGGATTGATCAACGATGAAAGGGGAGCGCTCGCTGGCACTGGCTGCCCTGCAGCAAGAGCTGGCGGGCGCGGGCTACATCGCAGAGCCGCAACTGGCGGCAGCCCTGCTGCTGATGCAAGACCTGGGCCGCCCGCTGCTGCTGGAAGGCGACGCGGGCGTGGGTAAAACCGAGGTCGCCAAGGTGCTGGCCGCGCTGCGCCACACGCAGCTCATTCGCCTGCAATGTTATGAGGGCCTGGACGCCCATTCGGCCATGTACGAATGGAACTACCAGCGCCAGTTGCTGGCCATCAAGCTGCTGGAACACGATGACAGGGGCGTGGCGCAGAAAGAGCAGGACATCTTCAGTGAGCGCTACTTGCTCAAGCGCCCGCTGCTGCAAGCCATCAGCTGCGATGTGGCACCGGTGTTGCTCATCGACGAGGTGGACCGCGCCGACGAAGCCTTTGAGGCCTACCTGCTGGAGTTGCTGTCCGACTTTCAACTCTCGATTCCTGAACTGGGCACCGTGCGCGCCACCAGCAAGCCGCTGGTCGTCATCACCAGCAACGGCACGCGCGAGCTGAGTGATGCGCTGCGCAGGCGCTGCCTGTACCAGTACATCGACTACCCTGACTACGACAAAGAGCTGCTCATCGTGCGCAAAAAAGCGCCCGAGGTGGCCGCCGCACTGGCCGCGCAGATCGTGGCCTTTGTGCAAGGTGCGCGCCGCATAGAACTGCAAAAGCGCCCTGGCATTGCCGAGACGCTGGACTGGGCTGCTGCGCTGCTGCGCCTGGGTGTCACCACCATCGACATGCAGGGTGCGGATCGCATCATGGATACGCTGAGTGCGCTGATCAAAACGCGCGACGACCGCGCGGCGCTACCGCGTGAAGTGGTGGCACGCCTGGCAGCCGCATGCTGAACATGGACACGTCCATCGCACAAGTCGCTCGAGTCGCGCAAGACAGACTCAGCGGCTTCCCCACGTTCCTGCGCGCCAACGGCTTCGCGGTGGGTGGCGGCGACGGCGTGCAGGTGCTGCACACCGCACGCTGCGTGGGCGTGCTGGACGCGCCCGCATTGCGCTACAGCCTGCAAGCCCTGCTGTGCGGGCGCAGTGACGAATGGCGGCGCTTTGACGAACTTTTTGATGCTTGGTTCTTGCCCGCCAACCGCTGGCAAAAACCCGAATCGCGCCATGCCGATGAACGCGCGCCCAGTGGCCAGATGCCCAGCGGCGCGGCCGGCGACGAAGACGCTGACAATGGCAACGACGACCCGAAACCACGCGATGCCGCCAGCCGCCAGGAGTTGCTGTCCTCAGCCGACTTTCGCACCCTGACCGAACGCGAACACACACTGGACATCGAAGCTTTGATGCGCCGCTTCGCGCGCCAGATCAAACACCTGCAACTGCGCCGCGAAGTGCGCGCGCGCCAGGGCCGCCGGCTGGACATGGCAGCCACCATCAGGCGCAGCGTAGCCAGTGGTGGCACGCCGTTTGAGCTGCACTGGAAAAACCGCCGCCGG
>JANNEX010000770.1:0-9893 GCA_031379155.1 Rubrivivax sp. | reverse complement strand
TAGTTCATGTTGGCGATGCCGCCTTCATAGATCAGGTCAACGATCAGCTTCAACTCGTGCAGGCATTCGAAGTAGGCCATCTCTGGCGCGTAGCCGGCTTCCACCAGGGTCTCGTAGCCGGCCTTGATGAGCTCCACCGTGCCACCACACAGCACGGCCTGTTCGCCGAACAAGTCGGTCTCGGTTTCTTCGCGGAAATTGGTTTCGATGATGCCGGCCTTGCCGCCGCCGTTGGCTGCGGCGTAGCTCAGCGCCATGTCGCGCGCCTTGCCGCTTTTGTCGGCATGCACGGCAATCAGGTGCGGCACACCGCCCCCTTGTGTGTAGGTGTTGCGCACGGTGTGGCCGGGGGCCTTGGGTGCCACCATCCAGACGTCCAGATCGTCACGCGGCACAACTTGGCCGTAATGCACGTTGAAGCCGTGCGCGAAGGCCAGCGAAGCGCCTTTGCGGATGTGCGGCTCAACATCGTTTTTGTAGACGGCGCCAATCTGCTCGTCGGGCAGCAGGATCATCACCACGTCGGCGATCTTCACGGCATCAGCCACCTCGGCCACCTTGAGGCCGGCTTTTTCCACCTTGGCCCAGCTGGCACCGCCCTTGCGCAAGCCCACCGTGACCTTGACGCCACTGTCATTCAGGTTTTGCGCGTGCGCGTGGCCCTGCGAGCCATAGCCGATGATGGTGACGTTTTTGCCTTTGATCAGGCTCAGGTCGGCGTCTTTGTCGTAGTAGACCTTCATGGGTTTTCTCCGTTGAAATGGGGGGTTAGGTCGGCAGGTCTCAGACCCGCAAAATACGTTCGCCACGGCCGATGCCACTGGCACCTGTGCGTACGGTTTCGAGAATCGCGGCGCGGTCAATGGCGACGAGGAAGGCATCGAGCTTGGCAGAGTCGCCGGTGAGCTCGATCGTGTAGCTTTTTTCGGTGACGTCGATGATGCGGCCACGAAAGATCTCGGCCATGCGCTTCATCTCTTCGCGCTCTTTGCCCACCGCGCGCACCTTGATCAGCATCAGCTCACGCTCGGTGAAGCTGCCTTCGGTCAGGTCCACCACCTTCACGACTTCGATGAGGCGGTTCAGGTGCTTGGTGATCTGTTCGATGACATCGTCGCTGCCCGTCGTCACGATGGTCATGCGCGACAGGCTGGGGTCTTCTGTCGGGGCGACGGTGAGGCTTTCGATGTTGTAGCCGCGGGCCGAGAACAAGGCCACGACGCGGGACAGGGCGCCGGGCTCGTTTTCGAGCAGCACGGCAATGATGTGTTTCATGTCTGTGGTCCTTGGCGCGCTCTTCAGACGCTGCGGCGGTAACCGCAGGCCCTTGGCCACGCCTGTGTAGAAATCAAGATTCAGAAATGTTCTGAAGCTGCGAAGCCGTCTTGCTGGGCGCGGCGACTGGCGCGGTAACGCCATCCGCCTGCCCCGATCAACGGCTTACAGGTCTTCAGAGCCCAACAGCATCTCAGTGATGCCTTTGCCCGCCTGCACCATGGGCCAGACGTTTTCGGTGGGGTCGGTGCGCACGTCGAGGAACACTGTGCGGTCTTTGAGGCGCATGGCTTCACGCAACGCCGGCTCCACATCGGACGGCCTTTCCACCAGGATGCCGACGTGGCCGTAGGCCTCGGCCAGCTTCACAAAGTCTGGCAGCGCGTCCATGTAGCTGTGCGAATAGCGGCCGCCGTAGTCAATCTGCTGCCACTGCCGCACCATGCCCAGGTAGCGGTTGTTGAGCGAGACGATCTTCACCGGCGTTTTGTATTGCAGGCAAGTCGACAGCTCTTGAATGCACATCTGGATCGAGCCTTCGCCAGTGATGCAAAACACATCTGATTCGGGCTTGGCCAGCTTGATGCCCATGGCGTAAGGCAGACCCACGCCCATGGTGCCCAGGCCGCCGGAATTGATCCAGCGCCGTGGCTCCTCGAACCGGTAGTACTGCGCCGCCCACATCTGGTGTTGGCCCACGTCGGACGTGATGTAGGTGTCGCGGTCTTTGGTCAGTTGCCACAGCTTGTCGACCACCATTTGCGGCTTGATGACATCGCTGCTGTCCTTGAACGCCAGGCAGTCGCGCTTGCGCCAGTCGTTGATCTGGCTCCACCAGGCCTTGAGCGCGGCGGCGTCGGGCTTTTGCTGCGCTTCTTTGATCTGCGCGATGAGCTCGACCAGCACTTCTTTCACGTCTCCGACGATGGGGATGTCGACCTTGACACGTTTGGAGATGGACGAAGGGTCGATGTCGACGTGCACGATCTTGCGTTCCACCGACGCAAAGTGCGCCGGGTTGCCGATCACACGGTCGTCAAAGCGCGCCCCCACGGCCAACACTACGTCGCAATTCTGCATCGTCATGTTGGCTTCGTAGGTGCCGTGCATGCCCAGCATGCCCAAGAAGCGCGGGTCACTGGCAGCGATGGCGCCCAGGCCCATGAGCGTGTTGGTGCAGGGAAATCCTAACAAATCGACGAGTTGGCGCAACTCTGCCGAGGCATTGCCCAGTACGACGCCGCCGCCGGTGTAGATGTAGGGCCGCTTGGCTTGCAGCAGCAACTGCACGGCCTTGCGAATCTGCCCGCCATGGCCTTTGCGCACGGGGTTGTACGAGCGCATGGCCACGCTGTCGGGGTAGTGGAAAGGCGTGGTCTTTTGCGACACGTCTTTGGGGATGTCCACCACCACCGGGCCCGGGCGGCCAGTGCGCGCGATGTGGAAAGCCTTCTTCAGCGTCACGGCCAGATCGCGCACGTCCTTGACCAGGAAGTTGTGCTTGACGATGGGGCGCGTGATGCCCACCGTGTCGCATTCCTGAAAGGCGTCCAGGCCAATCGCTGGCGTGGGCACCTGGCCGGTGATGATGACCATGGGAATCGAGTCCATGTAGGCGGTGGCGATGCCGGTCACGGCATTCGTCACACCCGGGCCCGAGGTGACCAGCGCCACGCCCACTTCGCCGGTGGCGCGGGCATAGCCATCAGCGGCATGCACCGCCGCCTGTTCATGGCGCACCAGCACATGCTGGATGGTCTCTTGCTTGTACAGCGCGTCATAGATGTAGAGCACCGCACCCCCGGGGTAGCCCCAGAGGAACTTGACCTGTTCGGCTTGCAGGCAGCGAACCAGGATTTCAGAGCCGTTGGGCTCGGGTGCTTGCGCAGAATTGGGAGAGTTGGAAGCAGCGCTGGCGCGACCGTCGATGGTGGCAGCCCGCTTCACTTCAGCGGCAGATATGTCCATAAGAACCTCAGAGGTTTTCTCTAACGAAAATCCATCGGTGCACCTCTTGCGCGCCCTTGTGAGGCGGATTCGGTACCTGTGCGGGCGGGTCACCGCCACCCTGGTCGGGTGGCCGGGCCAGCGCCCAAAAGAACGTTGTGCGAAGCCCAGCATTATGCACCGACAGCTTGGTCAGATTGATGAGCTTGTCGCCGCCGTTGTGGCGCAGCAATGCACCCACAAAGTGCAATGACATAATCCCGCGCGCTCAAACCGGGCGTTGATCCCTCCCACCGCGTTGGCCACAGACAAAGAACTTTCCGACTTTCTCAAGAGTGTCGAGAAACGAGCCTTCAAGCGCGCGGTGTACGCGGTGCGCAGCGACGACGCCGCATTGGACATCGTGCAGGACGCGATGATTCGCCTGGCCGAAAAGTACGCCGACCGCCCTGCGGCCGAGCTGCCGCTGGTGTTCCAGCGCATCCTGTCCAACGCCACCATGGACCACTTCCGGCGCGAGAAAGTTCGCAGCGCCGTGATGCAAAACATGTCGGACTTCGACACCGGCGGTGAAGACGGCGACTTTGACCTCCTCGAGACCCTGCACGCCCTGGAAGACACGATGGGCACCGAAAGTGCGGCCGACGCGGTGTCCAGGGCACAAATCCTGCAACTGATTGACGGTGAAGTGGCCGAGTTGCCGGCGCGTCAACGCGAAGCCTTCCTGCTGCGTTACTGGGAGGAATTCGACGTGGCCGAGACCGCAGCGGTGATGGGTTGCTCTGAAGGCAGTGTCAAGACACACTGCTCGCGGGCAGTGCACGCACTGGCCAAGGCCCTCAAGACCAAGGGAATAACAGCATGAACAGCACACATCAGAACGCTGGCACGCCGTCACTGGAAGCCCGCCTGGCTGCGCGCCTGGCTGGTGCGCTGACCACGGGCTCGCAGCAGTTGCCGCACGACATCACCGAGCGCTTGCGCTTTGGCCGTGAGCAGGCTTTGCAGCGCGCCGTGCAAGCACGCAAACAGTCGGCCCGTGGCAGCGTGGTGGCGGGCGTCACGGCCGGCGGTGCTGGCCTGCTGGCTGGTTTTGCGCCCTGGTGGCAGCGTGCGGCTTCAGTGCTGCCGCTGGTGGTGCTGGTGGGCGGTATGTTGATGATTGAACGCTGGGACGTGCGCGAGCAGGTGCTGGCGGCCGCCGAAATTGACGCCCAGTTGCTGGGCGACTCCCTGCCGCCGGCCGCCTATTCCGACCCGGGCTTCGCGGAATATCTGCGCAACACGCCCTTGCCGTGATGGCAACACGCTGGTTCATCGCCGGCTTGTTTGCTTTTGCCGTGGGCGTGTGCGCTGCGGCCGCGCCAGACTCACCCGTGGCCAGCCCGTCCTGGCAGGCGCTGAGCCCTGCACAACAAAAAATCCTGGCCCCGCTGGAACGCGACTGGGCCAGCGTCGACGCCCAACGTCGCGCCAAGTGGCTTGAAGTGGCGGCGCGCTACCCCACCATGCCCGTCGAAGAGCAAGCCCGCCTGCAAGCGCGCATGTCGGACTGGGCACGCATGACTCCAGCTGAGCGCGGCCGCGCCAGGCTGCAATTTCAGGAAACACGCCAGGTGCCACTGGACGAGCGCCAGGCCAAATGGCAGGCCTATCAAGCCTTGTCTGACGACGAACGCCGAGTGCTGGCGCTGCGTGCCAAGCGCAACGGCAACGGCAAGGCCACTTCAGCGCCGGCTGCCGCCGCTTCAGCGGCCGTGGCCGGTCCAGCAACCGCCACCAGCACGGGCGCCACGGCTCAGGCCGATGGCGGCAAGCGCAATCTGGTGCAAACCACGCCCTCACCCCGCGCCAAAGCCACCACACCCACCACGCAACAAGCGCGCCCTGGGGCCACGACCACCACCATGACCACCAAGCCGCAGCCCCCTGCCCATCACCAGGCCGGCTTGCCCAAGATCGCGGCCACGCCAGGCTTCGTGAATCCGTCGACCTTGTTGCCGCAGCGTGGCCCGCAAGGCGCTGCTGTGCGCTCGGCTTCTGCCGCCAGCGAGCCCGCCGCGCAGCCGTGACGCCGCAGGTCGGGCGGGCCGAAAGCGGCAGCGTGCCCCCGCCTGCGCCCACCCCTTCGCTTTTTCGCCGCATGGCCTGCTTTCTGTACGAAGGCGTGCTGCTGTTTGGCGTGGTCTGGATGGGCGCCATGGTCTACGGTGTGGCCACGCAGCAGCGCCATGCGCTGATCGGCTCGCTGGGATTGAAGATTTCACTCGGCCTGCTGCTGGCCGCCTATTTTGTGTACTTCGGGTCGCGCAAAGGCCAGACGCTGGCCATGTTGACCTGGCACATCAAGCTCGTCACCGTGCAGGGCCAAGCAGTGTCGCCCGCACGCGCCCTGTGCCGCTATGTGCTGAGCTGGCTGTGGTTTGTGCCGGCTTTAGCCAGCCTGCACTTCAGCGGCGTCAAAGGCGCCTGGCCGACCTTTGGCTCATTGATCTTGGGTGTGCTGGCCTATGCCGCCTCGACGCGCTTGCACCCAGATCGGCAATACTGGCACGACGCGGTGTGCCAGACGCGCCTGATCACTTGGCAGCCCGCACAACTCAAACGTTAGCCTTTCAATGACCGAAATCGCTCTCAGCATCTGTGTCTACTGCGGCTCACGCCACGGCAGCCGCCCCAGCTACACCGCCGCCGCCAAAGCCCTGGGCGCGGCCATTGGCTCACGCGGCTGGCAACTGGTGTACGGCGGCGGCAAGGTGGGCCTGATGGGCGAAGTGGCCGACGCCACGCTGGCCGCTGGCGGGCGCGTGGTGGGTGTCATTCCCGAGAGCCTCAGACGCCTTGAAGTCGGCCACCAGGGCCTGGACGAGTTGCACGTGGTACCCACCATGCATGTGCGCAAGCAAATGATGACCGAGCGCGCGCAGGCCTTCATCGCCATGCCCGGCGGCATTGGCACGCTGGAAGAGTTGTACGAGGTCTGGACCTGGCGCCAACTGGGCTATCACCAGCAGCCCATTGGCCTGCTCAACGTCGACGGCTACTACGACGACTTGCTGCGCTTCATGCAGCGCACCGTGAGCGAAGGCTTCCTGGCGCAGCAGCAACTCGACAACCTGCATGTCAGCGACGATGCACAAGCCCTGCTGCTCAAGCTGGCGGGCCTGGCCGGCCCGCCAGCCGGTGCTGACGGCTTGGCGGTGATCTAACTGCGTTTGCTCAGCGCACGCTCGACCAGGCTCACCGCCGCGTCCAGCACAAACCATGTCGCCAAGAAGCCGCCCGTTTCCAGCAAGAAGCTGTGCCACTTGTAGAACATCTCGGCGATGACCAGCGCGCCAATCAGCGTCGGTGCCTGGCGCAGCAACAGCTCGCGCAAAGGCAACTTTGTGATGAGTGAATACATGGTGCTGTGCTCCTCAAGCGCGGAAACGAACAAAACGCGGCTCGATGTTGCGCCGCGACGTGCCACCTTGCAGCGTGTACCCCGACGCCACCCATTGCGATGCGCTGGCGTGGTGGGGCGTGCACGACAAGTAGTCGCCCCAGGCCTGGTCGGGCGGGCTGTGCGTGCTGGTGCTGGTCAGCGTGGTGTCCCAGCCGGTGGCTGATTTCACGCCCACCACATGTCCCGGATGGCGCGTGCCTCCTCCATAGAAGGCCGTGAAGCCCACCGCGCCGTCGGCGTTGCCCGCCGCAGCCGGATAGGCCCAGCCCGAGGTGCGGCTCCAGATGTCTGGCTCGTCGATCAGCGTCTTGTTGGAGACACGAATGCGCGCCACGCGGATGTAGGGCAGCGGGTGGCTGCCGTCGCGGTTGGCTGACCACATCAGGCCAATCGTGCCGGCGCCCACCCAGGCGCCGGTGATGCGCGAATCCAGCCGGCCCAGCCAGTTCACGCCGCCCGGCCCGGGCGCGGAATAGGCGCCGGCTGACCACGAGCGCACATTCACGTCGTTCCAGGAAATGCCCGTGGCTGTGTCGGCCCAGTTGAAGACCCGCACTTGGCTGGCGCTGTTGTGACTGCCCATGAACATGGTGGCGCCTGGCCCGCGGCACAGACGGATCGAGCCGTTGCCCGTGGTGTTCCACCAGCGGTAGCCCAGCGACGTGCCTGCGGCCAAGGTGGCCAGCGGAAAGCGGAACACCGCCGCTCGCTGCCAGGCGTTGCCTTTGAACATGTTGAAGGTGACAAACAGATTGGCGTCAGTGAAGGCCATGTCGGGGTAGTCGAACCAGTTGGCGGCCCAAGCGGCGTTGAGGCCACGCGGCGCAAAGTCCCAGTAGTACCAACTGCCAAACGTGGCTTCGCGGCAAATGGCCAGGCGGAAGATGTTCTCGCCGTTATTGCCCGCCGAATACTGCAAGAGCCAGATCCAGATGCGGTGGCGCGCGTTGTACAGCACCACCTGGTCGCAGCAAAAACCGCCTGCGGTGGCCGGAAAGCGCGTGAACGGGTCGACACGCGTCCAGCTGGCGCCGGCATTGATGGAACTGCTGGCGAACCAGTTGCCGGTCATGAAGAGCTGGCGCTCGTTGGCCGCTGCGGTGGGCTCGCAAATGGATGAAGTCGTTTGGCCCGTGGCGGTGTCGTCGAGGCCGAGGTTTTGAACGAGGGTGAGTGCCATGATGCTTACCTCTTCGCTCTGCGGTTTTTGGGCTCGGTGGGCTCAGGCACCACCTCGTTGCGCATGGCGTCCATGGCCGCGCGGCTCATGTAGTCACCCGACAGCGGGGGGCCTGCGGGTCGCCTGGGGCCGGCTTTCAAGCGGTCGCGCAAATCCAGGTCTTCCTGACTCGGTGCGCTGGCTTGGGAGCGCGCCCTGCTGTCGCTGCTGACGACGGGCTTGCCGGCGACTTGGGTGGCGGTGCGTGCCGTACTGCTGCTGCTGCGTTTTGTTGCCATGAACAAATCCCTTCAGTGGACAGACCACGCTGAATGAGAGCTTGTTTTTTGGCGCCCACTCAACACCGTTGGACAACCGCTGGGAAGCGGTGCCAGCCTGAAGTGGAATCCTGTGGTGCAGGCTTCGTCAATCCCCCTAATGCAAACCGCATTGAGAGGCGTCAACAAACGATGGGATGCGCCCAGGCGGCGCGGGCACTGTCAGTGGGCGGGCAGCTATGCCGCCCCTATGCCGCAGTCACACAGCCGCTTCGTCGGTCTCACCGGTGCGGATGCGCACCACTTGCTCAACCGAGGTGACAAAAATCTTGCCGTCACCAATCTTGCCCGTCTTGGCGGCCTTGACGATGGCGTCGATGCAGCGTTCAACATCCGCGTCTTTGACCACCACTTCCACCTTCACCTTGGGCAGGAAGTCGACCACGTACTCGGCGCCCCGGTAGAGCTCGGTGTGGCCCTTTTGGCGGCCAAAGCCTTTGACTTCAGTGACCGTCAGGCCAGACACGCCCACCTCGCCCAGCGCCTCGCGCACTTCTTCGAGCTTGAAGGGCTTGATGACGGCGGTAATTTGCTTCATGGCGGGCTCCGGAAGAACAGTGGCGGTTGCGCAGATTTAAGCACGGAACTTGGACGTGATGGGATAGCGCCAGTCGCGCCCAAAGGCGCGGTGGGTGATGCGTATGCCCACTGGCGCCTGGCGGCGCTTGTACTCGTTGAGCTTGATCAGGCGCGTCACACGCTCGACATCGGCACGTGCAAAACCTGCGGCCACGATGTCTTCCAGGCCCTGGTCTTCTTCCATGTAGCGCGCCAGTATGGCGTCCAGCACTTCATAGGGCGGCAGGCTGTCTTGGTCGGTCTGGTCGGGGCGCAATTCGGCCGACGGTGGGCGCGTGATGATGCGCTGCGGAATGACCGGGCCCACTGTGCCGTCGGCGCGCTTCACAGGCTGCAAGTTCTTCCACTCGGCCAGCCGATACACCAGCGTCTTGGCCACGTCTTTGATGACCGCAAAGCCTCCCGCCATGTCGCCATACAGCGTGCAGTAGCCGGTGGCCATTTCGCTCTTGTTGCCGGTGGTCAGCACGATGTCGCCGGTCTTGTTGGACAGCGCCATGAGCAACGTGCCGCGGATGCGCGCTTGCAGGTTCTCTTCGGTGGTGTCTTGCGCGCGGCCGGCAAATTGCTGCGCCAGGCTGGCCTTAAAAGCGTCGAACATGGGCGCGATGGCGATCTCGTCGTAACGCACGCCCATGCGCTGGGCCATGTCTGCGGCGTCTATCCACGAGATGTCGGCGGTGTAGGGCGAAGGCATCATCACCGTGCGCACTTTGTCGGCCCCCAGCGCATCCACGGCGATGGCCAACACTAACGCAGAGTCGATGCCGCCGGAGAGGCCAATGATGGCGCCCGGAAAACCGTTTTTTCCCAGGTAGTCGCGCACGCCGGTGACCAGCGCGGCCCAGGCCTGTGCTTCGATGCAGGGCACCTCAGCCAGCGGCCCGCTGGGTTGGCCGTTGATGGCCAAGTCAACCAGCAGCAGCTCGGGCTCAAAGGCCGCAGCACGGGCGCAGATTTGGCCTTGCGCATCGACCGCAAACGAGGCACCGTCAAACACCACTTCGTCCTGTCCGCCCACCAGATGCGAATACAGCAAAGGCCGCTCAATCGCCCTGGCGCGCAAGGCCATGCGCGCTTCACGCTCACCGGCCTTGTCCAGATGAAAGGGCGAGGCATTGATGACACACAACACTTGCGCACCGGC
>JANNEX010000732.1:0-2152 GCA_031379155.1 Rubrivivax sp. | reverse complement strand
GCGTCTTCGCTGGCAATCACCGCGCGCTGCAAGTGCGCGCTGATGCGTTCGCGCGGCACCCAGTCCTGGCTCCAGGCCACTTCGTGTTTTTCCACCAGCAGCCGCCAGGCTTCGCTGCGCTGAAAACTGCTGGACTGTGGGTCCAGTACCTTCATCAAGGCCACGCGCGCCAAGAGCACCACTTGCAGGGCCACCAGGCACAGCAGCACCAGAGCAAGCAATCTCAGCATCTGGCGCAGCCAGGGCGGGCGCGGCTTCATTTGCTGCTCAGCGTGGTTTCCAGCCCGTCTTCGCGCGTGAAGCGAAAACGCGAGGTGACCACGATCTGGTCGGCCTGCCCGCGCATGGCCGCCGTGAAGGCACCAAAGGGCGAAGCCGCGCGCACGATGGCCACGGCCTGCTGGTCCAGCCGTTTGCTTTTGGATGGGCGCACGATTTCTGCTTCCACGACGCGGCCCAAGGCATCCACGGTGACGTTCATGGTCAGCTCGCCATAGAGCTTGCGGCCGTTGGCTTCAGGGAAGTCGCGCGTGCCACGCTCTTCAATGCGTCGGCGCAGCGCGTCGTAGTAAATGGCGTAGACCTCTTCGCGCGTGGCCGGGCTGATGTAGCGCTTTTTCGGGCGCGCGTTTTCGTCGTTGACGCGCTTTTCAATCTCGGCCAGCAGTCGCAGCAACTGGCGCCGGCGTTCATCCTGTTCGCGGTCTTGCGGCGTGCCGTTGTCGCGCCTGGGGTCGGGCGGCGGCAGGCCGGCAACCTCGCGCCGTATCTGGGCCAGCAGTTGCTGTTGCTCTTGCTGCAAATGGTCGATGCGGCGGCGCGCTTCGTCGGCCGAGTCGCCCAGCTGCATGGTGGGCGCCACTGGCAAGGGTGAGGTCGCGCGGCCCTTGGCCGCTTCACCACCGCCGGCCAGGTTGGCCTGCGCGATGGCCTGCGCTTGCAGCGGTTTTTCATTGCTGCGCGCGTTGACCAAAATCACGTCCAGCGGCGTGTCTTGAAAGGCGCGCTGCAAGACTTGCGGGTCGACAAAACGCAGCGTCAGCAGCACGCCGTGCAAAGACAACGATGCCACCAAAGCCCATTGCAGCGTGGACAGGTCGCGCCAGCGCATCAGCTTGTGCGCCCGTGCGCTCAGGCTGCCGGCGCAGCCGACTCGACCACAGCCGCTTCGACGCCGGCCGCGCTCTCGTCCACGTCGATAGCCAATTGCAGCGCGCCGCCGACGACTTCGCTGTCGTCGTCTTCGGTGGTCTCGCTGGACTCGCCAGGGGCAGCCACCACTTCGTCAAGGCGCGCGGCCAAACTGGCGTGCAACTCCAGCGTCAGCAAGTCCATGCCGGTGATGCGCACACGCACGCGGCAGCCGCGGGGCAGGCTGTCGGTGCCGGCCACACGGAACACCAGCGGCAGCGTCTCGGCACGCACCAGACCTTCTTTCATCACGGCCGCGTCCAGTTCGCTCACCGCCTGTTGTTCCAGCCAGCGCAGCGTCCAGTAGCGCTCTATGCCCTGCTGAAAGCCGTTGTAGGCGCTGTAGGCGGCGTCAAAAGCCGAGATGATGGAGAACAGCGCAGCGTCCTTGGGCTTGAAGGGCGCAGCCAGCGCGGCGGTGCGGCCGTGGCGCGCGCAGGCGATGATTTGCCACTGGTTGAGCAAATCGACATAACGCCGCAACGGTGAGGTAGCCCAGGCGTACTGCGGCACGCCCATGCCGGCGTGCGGCGCGGGCCGCGTGCCCATCTTCACCTTCACGCCAGGCAGCATGCTGGCCTGGCTGCGGTAGATGGCCGGCACGCCGTGTTCGGCCAGCCAGCCGCCCCAGGTACTGTTGGCCAGAATCATGGCTTCGGCGACGATCAGGTCCAGCGGCGCGCCACGCTGGCGCGTGCTGATCTGCACCGTCTCATTGCCTTGCGGCTCGTTGCCGCTACCGTCAAGACGAAAGTTGTAGTCGGGCCGGTTGAAGGTTTCCGGTTTGCCACGCACCACTTCGCGACGCGACTTGAGTTCCCGCGCCAGGGCAAAGGCAAAGGCCAGCTCTGGCGCGAAGGCGTAGTCGGCGCTCGCCGTGCCGGTGAGCGAGGCTTCAGTGACCACCGCGTCCAGTTGGTCGTGGCGCAGGTTGGCTTTGATCGGCACACGCTCCAGCCTG
>JANNEX010000730.1:0-3273 GCA_031379155.1 Rubrivivax sp. | reverse complement strand
GGGCCGCAGCGGGCCTGGCGAGGCGCAGCACTGGCAGAGCATGCCCTTGGTCTACGATGTGCGGCAGCGGCTGCTCGCGGGCGTGCTCGGCCGCCGTGTAGTAGCCCATGCCCACGGGGTTGCGCCAGTCCCAGTCGGTTTGTGGTGAGGCTGATCGTGCATCAGCGCCGCCAAAAGCGCGTTCGTAGACCAAGGGCATGCTCTGCCAGTGCTGCGCCTCGCCAGGCCCGCTGCGGCCCCAGCGCCGTTCGCCAAACACACGCAGCAGCTTTTGCACAGTGCCGACCTTGAAGCCGCAGTCCAGCTGTTGCACGGCGGTGCCAGCAGGGGCGTGCGCGTGGCCCACAACAATGATGTCGGTGGTTTTCTTGCTCAGCACCAGGTCGGCTTCGTATTTGATGCTGCTGGCGCCGGGTTCGCCATGGTGTTCGGGCAGGCGCAGCACCGGCGGTTGAGTGCTGGAGACCGCCGTGCTGCCGTCAGGCAAGACGTCAAAGGTGGCCTTCACGGCGACCAGCCAGATCTCGGCGCCGTCACGCCCTCGCACCCAGGCGCGCTCGGCGGCGAAGGGGGTGCGGTTGTCCAGTTGCCACATCGTTTGCGCAGAGCGGCTAATTGATATCAACCGCAGCGCCCTTGATCTTGTTGGCGCCGCTGCTGCGGCTCAAGATGTAGTGGCCTTTGATGATGACCTTGCCGGCGCGTGTGAGCGTGATGCTGGCGTCGCCACAGCGCAGCACCACTTCGCGTTCGGCTTCGATGAGTTGGCGCGTGCCATCGGCCACCACCGCCGCGGGTGTCGTGGCCGCTTGGCGCAGCGGCTGGGTTTCAATGACGCCAGTGATGATGGGCTGGCGCGTGTCGCCGTCGGCAAACAGCACCAGCACTTGGCGGCCTATGTGCTGGTGCAGCAGCGGCGTGGCGCTGCGTGCGCTGACCAGTTCACCCGGGTGGGCGGACAGGCTTGACAGCACGGGTTGGTCGAGTAAATCAAAGCCATGCAGCACAGCCAGTGTGGGTGACACGGCTGGCGACGTCACCGGCATAACTGGCATATGAAGCGGCAATGCTTGCGCCACAGGCCGCTGCGCCAGGACGGCAAAGTCGTCAGCCGGCAAGCTTTGCACGGCGCTGTCGGCCAGGGGCAGGAAAGGGTCGTCGCTGGGTTTCATGGCGCGCTCAGTTCATGCCGATCTTGGAGCCCTTGATGACCACATCGCTGCTGGCCTTGACGTTGATCTTGCCCGAGCCGTTGATGGTGATGTCCTTGCCCTTGATGGTGATGGTGCCGTCTTTTTTCATGGTGATGCTGGCGTCACCGGTCTTGATGGTCACCGAGTCACCGGCGTCGATGACCAGGTTCTTGCCCACCTTGAGTGTGTCGTCCTTGCTGATGTTGCTGCTGCGCCCTTTGCCCACCGTCAAGCTCTGGTCGCCACTGACAGCCACGCTTCGGTTGGCGCCCACGCTGGTGCTCTGATTGGCACCCACCGTGGTGCTTTGCACGGCGCCCACGGCGATGGTCTGCGCTGCACCAATAACCACTTCTTGCGCCGCGCCGATGGCAATGGTTTCGTTGATGCCCACGGTGTGCGTGCGTTGCAAGGCCACAGTGGCGGTCTCGCTGGCGCCCACGGTGATGCTGCGGTTGGCGCCGATGGCAATGCTTTCGTTGGCACTCACCGATTCGGAGCGGTTGGCGCCTATGGAAATGGTCTCGTTGCTGCCCACCGTTTCTGTGCGGTTGACGCCGACGGTGATGGTTTCGTGGCGGCCCACGGTTTCCGTGCGGTCACGTTTGACCAGCGTGGTCTCGTCGTTGTCAATGGTCTTTTTGCGGTCGTGACCGACCCAATGCGTCTCATCGTTTTCGACTTCAATGTCCTGGTTCTTTTCGGCGTGCAGCCATAGCTGCTCGGCGCCCTTTTTGTCTTCAAAACGGATGGCGTTGGCGTTGGCGTAGCTGCCGCCCTTGCTGCTGCGTGTGAGCACGCCGCTTTGGGTGGCGTTGGCGGGCAGCTCCCAGGGCGGCATTTGTTCGGCGTTGTAGACACGCCCGGTGATCAGCGGCTGGTCGGGGTCGCCTTCCAAGAAGTCGACCACCACTTCCTGCCCAATGCGCGGCACCTGGACAAAGCCAAAACTCTTGCCGGCCCAGGGGCTGGAGACACGCACCCAGCACGAGCTTTTTTCATTCTTGCTGCCGTAGCGGTCCCAATGAAACTGCACCTTCACGCGACCATATTTGTCGGTGTGGATTTCTTCGCCTGCAGGGCCCACCACAACGGCGGTTTGAGGGCCTTGCACAAAGGGCTTGGGTGTCTTGCGCGGTGGGCGAAAGGGCTGCGCGCTGGGCATGGCGCCAAAGCCGCATTCGAAGTGGTCGGCCTCATTGCCGCCTGCAGCGCCCGCCGCACCGCCACCTTCTTGCGCCGCCAGACGCAAGCTGGTGGTGCTGCTCAGGCACAGGTACTCGGCGTTCTGGTCTTGGCGCGGGTGTTTTTGCAGCGTGAACAGATGGCCCGGCATCAAGGCGTTGCAGGTGGTGCTGCCGGCCAATCGCTCAAAGCTGCACTGCACTTCTTCCAGCCGGCAGTCGGCGAGGTGTTGACCGTCGGGCTTTTTGACGTATTCGCCTTCGTAGTCAAACTGCTCCAACTCGTCATGGTCATGTGAGCGGTTTTGTTCGTGTTCAACCATCAAGCCCGTGGACGGGCGCTCGAAGTCGTAGCTAGTCAGCACCATCTTGCCCGATCGCACTTCACGCGAGCCGGCCCAGGCGCTGATGTAATCCACATCGGGCGCTCGCTGACCCTGGTTGTCGAAGTAGGGCAACTTCTCGGCGCCAGCACCCGGCTTGAGTGCCGTCATGTCGTCCACCAGCACCAGCTTGTGCGCGCCTTCGCTGTGCTCAAAGTACCAATAGATGCCTTCTTCTTCCAGCAGGCGCGCCACGAAGTTGAAGTCGCTTTCGCGGTATTGCACGCAGTAGTTGCGCGTGCGATAGGTGCGGAAAAGTTTGAACTCGAAATTGGCCACCGCGCTGTGGTCGCCAAAGACACTCTCGGCGATCTCTTTGACGGTTTTGTCCTGGAAGATGCGGCAGTCGGTGGTCAGCGTCAGCAGCCACAGCCAGGGCCGCAGCGTGGCCTGGTAGCCGAACCAGCGGCCCTGCGAGCGGCCCATGCCAAAACGGCTGACGATGCCGTTGAAGTGGCGCTGGCTGCCGTCGCGCAGCTTGACGGCCACGCCCGCCGGTTTGCCCAGCATCTT
>JANNEX010000725.1:0-8493 GCA_031379155.1 Rubrivivax sp. | reverse complement strand
GCGTCTTCGGTGCCGGTGGAAACGCTCAAACGCTTTTCGTACCAGATCCGGATGCCGGCCGCCAAGCGCTTGAACCTGCCGCCGCCGCTGCCGATGCTGAGTTACGCCGAGATCATCACGGCGGACACGACGACGCCCTGAGCACGGCCACAGCGCCGGCTACTTCAGCGGGTCTATGCGCGCCAGCGCCAGCGACAGGTTGTCGCCACCGCCACGCGCACGCTGGCGCGCTTTGCTGATCAGCATTTCACTGGCCTCACGCGGGGGCAGGGCGTGCAAGATGGCGCCAATTTCTTTGGGCGTGAAGTAGTGCCACAGGCCGTCGCTGCACGCCAGCAGGCTGTCGCCAAATTCCAGCTTGTCGATGTGCCACAGCGCGATGGGCGGGTCGGCGTGGGTGCCCAGGCAGCCGGTGAGCAGGTTGGACTGCGGGTGCGTGTTGGCGGCTTCTTCGCTGATCTTGCCTTCGTCAATGAGTCGCTGCACGAAGGAGTGGTCGACCGTGCGGCGCATCATCTCGGCGCCACGAAAGTGGTAGACGCGTGAGTCCCCGGCATGCACCACGTCGCATTCCAGATTCGGGCTGACACAAAAGGCCGCTACCGTGCTGTGAGGCTCTTCTTCCGAGGTGATGGCGGTGAGCTTGATCATCAGATGCGACTCTTGCACCACCTGGCGCAGCATCTCGGCCGGGTCGTCTTCCAGCGGCACAAAACGCTCGTAGATTTGGCGCCCGGTCAACAGCACTTGATCGGCAGCCTTGCGGCCACCGCTTTTGCCGCCCATGCCGTCGGCCACGATGGCAATCACCGAGCCCGTGGTGCGTTCGTGGCTGATGACTTCAACCTGGTCTTGCTGGTAGGCCCGGTCGCCACGGTGCAAGCCAGTGGCGGCGCTGAATCTGAAGGGCAGGGCGGTGATGCTCATGGCCACGAATATAAACTCGCCCCACGCCATGGTGGCCGCTGCCGCCAAACACCGCCACGCTCGCACGTGCAGCAATGGACGAGAACCTGCATTCCCCCCATCGCCGACTGATAGAGATGCGCATGGCGCACGCCGATCTGGACAGCCTGATTGACCGCGACGCACTGCTGCCACCGGCTGACGAGTTGTCGCTGCGCCGCCTGAAAAAACGCCGCCTGTTGCTGCGCGACCAAATCTCGCGCCTTGAGACCGAGCTTGACCCACCCAGGCCGGCGTGAGCAGCGCCCCCGCCGCGTCCATGCAGAGTGAATTGACCCAGGCCGTCGCGCAGGCCTTTGCGCCGGACGGCGTACTGGCCGCACAAGACCCGGGCTTTTTTCCGCGCCAGGTGCAAGACGAGATGGCCGCGCGCATCGCGCAGGCACTGGAAGCCCGTGAGGCCTTGGTGGCCGAGGCCGGCACGGGTGTCGGCAAGACCTTTGCCTACCTGGTGCCGCTGCTGTTGTGGGGCAAACGCGCACTGGTCAGCACGGCGACAAAAAGTCTGCAAGACCAGCTCTTCCTGCGCGACTTGCCGCGCCTGCGCGACGCCCTGGGCGTGCCCGTGCGCATGGCGCTGCTCAAGGGCCGCGCCAGCTATCTGTGCCGCCACCGCCTGCAAGAAGCGCAAGAAGGCGCACAACTGCCCGACCGTTTTGCGCTGCGTGCCCTGAACCGCGTGGCGCAATGGGCGCAGGGCACGAGCAGTGGCGACTTGGCCGAGATTGAAGGGCTGGATGACCGCTCTCCTGTCATTCCGCTGGTGACCTCCACGCGCGACAACTGCCTGGGTGCCGAGTGCCCGCAGTACACCGCCTGCCACGTCATGCAAGCGCGCCGTGCGGCCATGTCGGCCGACCTGGTGGTCGTCAACCACCACCTGTTTTTTGCCGACATGGCGCTGCGCGACAGCGGCGTGGCAGAACTGCTGCCCACGGTGGACGCTGCCGTGTTTGACGAGGCCCATCAACTGGTCGAAGCCGGCGTGCAATTCCTGGGCACCACGCTGGCCACCGGGCAGGCCTTGGATCTGGGCCGCGACATGCTGGCTGCCGGCTTGCAACATGCACGAGGCTTGCAGCCCTGGGCCGATTTGCAAGCGGCCATCGACAAGGCCGCGCGTGATTTGCGCCTGGCCTGCGCGGGTGACATCCGCGAGGTGCGTGGCGTGCTCAAGCGGCGCTGGGAAGAAGCCGAGGATGCTTTGCCGGGCGCCTTGCCAGGCTTGGCCGATGCGGCTTTGGCAGCGTCTGAAGCATTGCAAGCGGTGCTTGAAGCCGCGCCCGATTTTCCCAAGCTGGAGCAGCGCGCGCGTGAACTGGCCACCCTGGCGCGCCACTTCGAAGCGCCTGCGCCCACGGGCCATGTGCGCTGGGTCGACCTGACGCCGCAGCAGGCGCGGCTGGTGGAGTCTCCGCTGGACATCCGCGAGATGTTGTCCGAACAACGCCAACTCTCGCCCAAGGCCTGGATCTTCACCTCGGCCACGCTGGGCGATGACGACGCGCTGTCCTGGTTTTGCGCCAGCACAGGTCTTGAAGACGCCGCCAAGCTGCGAGTAGGCAGCCCTTTTGACTACGCTGCGAACGCGCGCGTCTGGGTGCCGCAAGAGCTGCCGCTGCCCAATGCACAAGGCCACCCGGCGGCGGTGGGCGAACTGGCTGCACGTTGCGCCCAGGCGCTGCAAGGCCGCACCTTTGTGCTAACCACCACCTTGCGCGTACTGCCGCTGGTGGCTGATGCACTGCGCGCCGCCGCGCCGCACCTCACCGTGCTGGTGCAAGGCAGCGAGCCGCGCCGTGCGCTTTTGCAGCGTTTTGGTGACGGGCGCGGCTGTGTGCTGGTGGGCTCGCAGAGTTTTTGGGAAGGCATAGACATGCCGGGCGACGCGCTGCAATGTGTGCTCATCGACAAGCTGCCTTTTCCGCCGCCGAATGACCCACTGGTGGAAGCACGAGTCAAGCAGTTGCGTGAACAGGGCCGCAACCCGTTTGATGATTACTTTGTGGCCGAAGCGGCGGTGTCGCTCAAGCAAGGCGCGGGGCGGCTCATCCGCACCGAATCAGACCGTGGCTTGCTGGTGATTTGCGACCCGCGCGTGCGCCAGATGCGCTACGGCCGGCGGCTGATTGCAGCGCTGCCGCCGATGGGCCGGCTGGGCACTGAAGACGAGGCGCTGGCCTGGCTGCAAGAACTGGCGGTCAGCCACTGATGGCCACTGATCAAGTGCAGCCGCCTACCAGAGCTTCCACCAGGGCTTGTTGCGCGCGTTCAGGCCTTGGGTCAGGAAGGCGCTGTCGGGGTAGTTCTTGCGCAGCACACGTTCAGCGTCGTCGCGCAGGCTGGTGAGTTGCAGCTTGTCGTAGCTCTGGCTCAGGAGGTACAGGGCCTCTTCCATGGCCGGTGCAAACTGAAATTCAGCCACCGCCTGTTGGGCGCGATTGGCGGCAGCCACATAGGCGCCACGGCGGAAGTAGTAGCGCGCCACATGCACTTCATACGACGCCAAAGCATTCACGATGTAGTTCATGCGCAGCTTGGCGTCGGGCGTGTAGCGCGACGTCGGGAACTGTTCGCTCAACTGCTTGAAGGCTTGATAGGCGTCACGCGCCGCGCGCTGGTCACGCTCTGACAAGTCCTGGCCGGCCAGGCTGCCGATAAGACCCAGGTTGTCGTTGAAGTTGATCATGCCGCGCAGGTAATACGCGTAGTCCAGGCCGGGGCTGGACGGGTTGAGCTTGATGAAACGCTCAATCGTGCTCAGCGCCGTGGCCTTTTCTCCGGTGCGCCAGTTCAAGTAGGCCAGGTCGAGCAGCGCTTGCTGGGCCAACAGTGAACCGGCGGCCAGGCCTTCGACGCGTTCCAGGCTTTTGATGGCACGGTCGTAGCTGCCCGCGTCCATGTCGTCGCGGGCCTCTCGATACAATCTTTCAGCCGTGCTGTTGGGCGTTTCGTCCTTGGGTGTTGAAGAACATCCCGCCAACATAGACAGCGCCGCGAACACAGCCACCAGCGCAGTGCGCCACCCAATAGAAACGGTCATCGCCAATGGCACCGGTAGGTACTGAAAGCGGAGATTATAGGGAGCAGGCCACGGTGGCCCAGGCCGCACAAGCCGCACATGGCGCTGAAGAAAGCCAGGACGCCGAGGTCGACGCAGGCTCGGAAACGCGCCATGCCATCGTCACCGCTGCCCAGCATGGCCAGCGCCTGGACAAGACGCTGGTTGAGATGGCGAGCGAGTTTTCACGCAACCACTTGCAGCGCTTGATTGACGGTGGCCACGTGCAAGTGGATGGCACTGTCGCCAGCACCGCGTCGCGCCGCGTGCGCGTGCGCCAAGCGCTGCAGCTCGAGCTGGTACCCACCGAAGAGAGCCTGGCTTTTCGCCCCCAGGCCATGGCGCTGGCGCTGCTCTATGAAGACGAACATTTGCTGGTGCTCAACAAGCCTGCGGGCCTGGTCGTGCACCCGGCACCCGGCAACTGGTCGGGTACCTTGCTCAACGGTCTGCTGGCCCACCACGCGCTGGCCGCCACGCTGCCACGTGCGGGCATCGTGCACCGGCTGGACAAGGACACCTCGGGCGTGATGATGGTGGGCAAGACGCTGCCCGCCGTCACCGCGCTGGTGCGCGCCATGGCTGCGCGCCAGGTGCATCGACGCTACCTGGCGCTGGCCCATGGCGACACGCCGGCCGAGAATTTCACCATCGACGCGCCCATAGGCCGCGACCCCGTGGTGCGCGTGCGCATGGCCGTGGTGGCCGGCGGCAGAGCTTCGCGCACTGACGTGCTGCGGCTGGCCCATGGCGATGGCATCAGCGCCTTGAGCTGCACCCTGCACAGCGGCCGCACGCACCAGATCCGCGTCCACCTGTCTTCGCGCGGCCTGCCGCTGGTGGCCGACGTGTTGTACGGCGGCAAGCCGGCACTGGGCATGCAGCGCCAGGCCTTGCACGCCACCGAGTTGCGCTTGCTGCACCCCGTCACGGCGGCGCCCTTGGCTTTTGACTGCGCGCCGCCGCCAGACTTTGCGGCGGCTTGGCAGCTTGTGCTGGGCGCTTGAGCAGGGCGGACAACGGCAGCGCGCAACGGCAAGCACGCCGCGCGCTACAATGCCCCCAATCGCAGCGCTGCTGACACCTTTGCGTGTCGCGCCTGTTTGAGCTCCAGCCCCGTCCCGGCCCCGCCGGACCGTGCGACCCCCCTGCGAACCCGGCCTGACGCCACGCGGGACTTTTCCTGGCCCCACCGGGACCCCACTGAAACCAGCTTTGCCCCGCACGCCGTGGCACCCACCAAGCGCATCCATGAACACATCAGAGGCCAAACGAGTCCTCGAAACCGCGCTGATTTGCGCGGCGGCGCCCATGCCATTGCCCGAGATGCGCGCGCTGTTTGACAACGAAGTCGGTAGCGACAGCCTGCGCCGCTTGCTCGACGAGTTGGTGGGTGACTGGCAAGACCGGGGTGTCGAACTGGTGGCCCTGGCCAGCGGCTGGCGCTTTCAAAGCCGGCCCGAGATGCGCGAATTCCTCGACCGCCTGCACCCCGAAAAGCCGCCCAAATATTCGCGCGCGGCGATGGAGACGCTGGCCATCGTGGCCTACCGCCAGCCGGTGACACGCGGCGACATCGAAGACATCCGCGGCGTCACGGTCAGCAGCCAAATCGTCAAGCAGCTTGAAGACCGTGGCTGGATAGACGCCATCGGCTACCGCGAGGCACCCGGGCGGCCCGCGCTGTACGCCACCACGCGCCAGTTTTTGGACGACCTCGGCCTGGCCAGCCTGGACCAGT
Organism: Rubrivivax sp.; assembly: GCA_031379155.1. Lineage (GTDB taxonomy): Bacteria > Pseudomonadota > Gammaproteobacteria > Burkholderiales > Burkholderiaceae_C > Rubrivivax. Next base: position 2,725 of record JANNEX010000725.1, on the reverse strand, counting down.
TGCCCACCATCGACGGCCAGATCGACGGCCCCACCGCCGCGCTGGCCTTGGCCGCCATGGACGACAGCGCACCGCTGCTGGACGAGGCGCAGGGCTCACTGGCGCTGGACGCCGAGCCGGCCCAAGCCATGGCTGCCCAGACCCCCGCCGAGAGCCCCGCCAATCCTCATCTCACCCCCGACCACGACAGCGCGGCGGCCAATGAACCTATTCCACCCACGGACGCTCACGCATGAACGCTTCCGACGCTGACGCGCCACTGCCTCACACCGAGGCAGCAGCCTCCGAGCCAGGCCCCGACAAGCCCAAGCGACGGCGCGCGCCGCGCAAGGTGGCGGCTGCCGAACCCGCAGCATCGGGTGCCGACGTGGCTGACCAAGCGCCCAGCCGGGAGACCTTGTTTGCGGCCTTCCTGTCGACGTCTGAGCCGCAAGCACAAGCGCAAGTACAACCGCAAGCACAAGCGCAAGCACAACCGCAAGTACAAGCGCAGCCGCAACCACAATCACAGCCAAAAGCACAGCCAGCTCAGGCACCCGCGTCGTCTGCACCGACAGAGCCGGGCAGCGGCGAAGCGCCTGCGCTCGAGGCCCAGGCACCACCCGCTGCCGACGGCGATGGCGTCGGCGAAGACGGCCGCCCCGGTGGTCGTCGCGGCCGCAACCGCCGCCGTGGCCGCCGTGGCGGTGAGAAAGCGCGCCTGGACGATGGCAGCCTTCCCATCGAAGGCGTTGACCCGCCATTGCCACGCCAACCTGTCGTTGTGCCGCAGCCTCAGGCGGGTGAAGTTTTTGCCCAGGTGCTGTCGGGTCAATTCGACGTCGAACCTGTTGCGCCTGCCACTGAGGCCATCAGCGAAGAAAACACCAACGCAGTTGCAAGCGAGCCGCCCAAACGTGTGCTCTTGCCCGAGCCCGACGCACCCAAGCTGCACAAGGTGCTGGCGCAAGCCGGCGTAGGTTCGCGCCGCGACCTGGAGCAGATGATTTCCGAAGGCCGTGTCACGGTCAATGAAGCCGTGGCACACACTGGGCAGCGCATCTCTTTTGGCGACCGCATCAATGTCGACGGCAAGCCCGTGCGCTACCGCATTTCACCGCCGCCGCCGCGTGTGCTGGCCTACCACAAGCCGGTGGGTGAAGTGGTCAGCCATGACGACCCGCAGCAGCGCCCCACGGTGTTTCGCGGTCTGCCGCGTTTGCAGCACGGCAAGTGGCAGTCGGTGGGCCGGCTGGACATCAATACCGAAGGCCTGCTGCTGTTCACCAACTCGGGCGAATTGGCCAACCAGCTCATGCACCCGCGCTTTGGTGTCGAGCGTGAATATGCCGTGCGTTCGCTGGGCGTGCTGGGCGAAGAAGCCAAGGCCAAATTGCTCGAAGGCGTGGAGATCGACGGCCAGCGCGCCGCGTTCAAGAGCGTCGAAGACGGCGGCGGTGAAGGGGTCAACCACTGGTACCGCGTGGTCATCACCGAAGGCCGCAACCGCGAGGTGCGGCGTTTGTTTGAAGTCGTGGGACATGCGGTGAGTCGCCTCATCCGCATCCGCTACGGCTCGGTGGTCTTGCCACACGGCTTGAAGCGCGGTGTTTGGGTCGACCTGGGTGAACACGACCTGCGCCAACTGCGCCGCTTGACCAGTGGCCAGAACCTGCCACCGCGGCCGCCGCAGGTGCAAAGCGAAGAGGGTGGCAAGCGTGGCCGCAACCGACGTGGCCGCAAGCGCGGCGACGGTGCTGAGCGAACAGCTGAACGCGGCCCTGACCGTGGAAATGAGCGCGAGCGCCCTCACGCCGACGCCGGCAACTTTGTCGAACGCGGCCCGCGCCCAGACCGCCCACCGCGCCCAGAGCGTGGCCCGCGCCCCGAACGTGGCCCTCGTCAGGAGCACGGCCCACGGCCGCCACAGTTCGAGCCGGGTGAGGGTGGAGCCATTCCCAACCCGCTGCAGCAGACCTATGACAAACGCGCCTTTCAGCAAGACCGCCAACAGCGGCGTGAGCTGTCTGAGGACGCGCCCATCCCCAACCCGCTGCAACAGACCTATGACAAACGCGCCTTGCAGCGCGACCGTCTGCCGCAGCGCGACATCCCCGAGGACGGTCCCATTCCCAACCCGCTGCAGCAAACCTACGACAAGCGTTTTGCGCAGCCCCAGCGCGGTGGCCAAAAGCGCCGGGGCGGGGGCGTGGGCAGTGGTGGCAATGGCGAGGCGGGGGATCCCGTCAACATCCCTGACCCCATGCAAACGGCGGTGGGCTACATCGGCGCTGACGCCTTCCATCGCAAGGCCGGCAACCGTGGTGGACGCCGCAGTGGCAATGCCGGCCGTGGCCCGGGTGGCCCTGGCGGTCAGGGCGGTGGCGGGCAGGGCGGCGCCGGTGGCCAGGGTGGCAACCGCAGCGCCAACCGCAGTGGTGGCCGTGGTGGCAATGGCAATGGCGGTGGCAACAACGGCGGCAACCGGGGTGGCAACCGCGGTGGTGGGCCCGGCGGCAAGGGCCGCTGAAAAGGGCGCGCCAGCCCGGGGCAGAGGGCTCAAACCCCAAGGCCTGGATGGCGGCCCGGCGCTACAATCAAAAGCTTTGCCAAGCTATTGATTCAGGAGCATTTTTCTCATGGCCACAAATTCGACAACTGAGCGCACCCTTTCCATCATCAAGCCCGACGCCGTGGCCAAGAACGTGATTGGCCAGATCTACGCGCGCTTTGAAGGCGCTGGCCT
>JANNEX010000721.1:0-6420 GCA_031379155.1 Rubrivivax sp. | reverse complement strand
TGCCACGGCCACGACAGCGCCTGCTGCCACAGCGGGCTCAGCGGCCCTGCGTGGTGCGTCGCCCAAGCGCACCGCGCTAGAGCGTTTGCTGGGCGAGTCTGCGGCCATGCAACAAGTGCGTGGCCTGGTCGAGAAGGTGGCCCGCAGCATGGCACCAGTGCTGGTGCACGGTGAGTCAGGCACCGGCAAAGAACTGGTGGCACGCGCCATTCACGACTGTTCACCCCGCGCGGCCGCGCCCTTTGTGGCCGTGAACTGCGGCGCCATCCCAGAGAACTTGCTCGAGGCAGAATTTTTCGGCTACCGCAAAGGCGCCTTCACCGGTGCCAACGACGACCGCGAAGGTTTCTTCCAGGCGGCGCAGGGCGGCACACTGTTCCTGGATGAGATTGGCGACCTGCCGCTGGCTATGCAGAGCAAGTTGCTGCGCGTGATTCAAGAGCGTGCGGTGCGGCCCATTGGCGCGGTGACCGAATTGCCGGTGAACGTGCGCATCGTCAGCGCCACGCATCGCGACTTGAGCGCCGAAGTGCAGGCCGCGCGTTTCAGGCAGGACTTGTTCTATCGGCTCAACGTCATCCGCATCGGTGTGCCGCCGTTGCGCGAACGCATTGCCGACGTGCCTGCCATTTGCAGTGCGGTGGTTGAGCGCATTGCGCGCGACGCCGGTGTGACACCCGCGCCCACGCTCACCGCGCAAGCCTTGCAGCACCTGTTGCGTTACCCGTTTCCGGGCAATGTGCGCGAGCTTGAAAACCTCTTGCACCGTGCGCTGGCCTTGTCGGGCGGGCCGGCCATTGGCTTGGCCGACCTGGGGCTGCCTGAAGCCGCGCTGGACGACGGCGTGGCCAGCGCACCGCTGCTCGAGGCCGCAGCACCGCTACCTGCTGCGACGCTGGCCCCCAGCACGCTGCCCGACGATCTGGCGGCGTATCTGGATGGTGTCGAACGCGACATTCTCGAGCGTGCGCTGGAGCGGCACCGCTACAACCGCACGGCAGCGGGAGCCAGCCTGGGCTTGTCCTTGCGCCAGATGCGCTACCGCATGGCGCGCCTGGGTGTGGGTGCGGCCGACAGCGACGCCACCTGAAGGCCGCATGGCGCAGCGCTGCGTCTGGCGACAGGGCTGGTGGGCTGAGGCCAAGGCCTGTCCGTCGCCCAACTTCGGGCCGCGCCCCGCAAGCTTGCCTGTCACGCTGGCGCTGGTGCATTCCATCAGCCTGCCGCCCGGTCAGTTTGTGGGCGACGCGGTGCAACGCCTGTTCACGAACCGGCTTGATTGGGACGCACACCCTTACTTCCAAAGCATTCGCAGCCTGCAAGTCTCAGCCCATTTTTTCGTGCGACGCAGTGGACGCTGCTTGCAGTTCGTGTCGTGCGAGCAGCGCGCCTGGCACGCGGGCGTGTCGGTGTGGCGTGGCCACGAGAATTGCAACGACTACTCCATCGGCATCGAACTTGAAGGCGTCGAGGGCGGCCACTTTGAGCCCGCGCAGTACCAACAACTCTCACGCCTGCTGCGTGCCCTGGCACGGCGCTACCCGTTGGTGGACGTGCTCGGCCACGAACATGTGGCGCCTGGCCGCAAGGCCGACCCCGGCGAAGGCTTTGACTGGCTGCGGCTTAAACGCGCTTTGTGCGGCAGCGGGCTTGCTGTGCCAGTGCTGAATGATGGGGGGCCTTGAAACCATGCGCTCGCCCAGGCTTTTTGTGGCGTTGCGCCGCACGGGCTGCGCACCTTTGTAGCCGGCACTAAGCGCGGCGCGGCCTGTGGGCCGCGAGAGCTGCGCGCCTACCTGTCAACGCGCATCGGGTGGCCCAAAAAAGGGCCCCGGGTCAAGGCGGCTGGCAATACGGGAAGCCCCTCAAAGAACACTAGCCCTAGTGGCTTGAAGGGGGTGCGCACCCCAGATATAGTGCCTACCAGCGAGCGGCCGTGTGACAATACGGCCACTGATTGGGAGACCCCAAACACCGATGCGTCCCGCTGAAGTCAAACGCTGAGAGCAGCACAAACCAGCGCCTTTTAGCGCCTCTTAGCGTCTTTCAGTGCCCAGCAGCGTCCTGCCAAAAGCCATCCGGCCCACGCCACCGCAGCGTCGCGCCACCCACACAACAACCAGGCCCACCCAGCACCCAGAGGGGATTGAATGCAAGCTGTCCAAACCACCACGGCGCCCGCCGCCAACCTGCGCAACCCAGCCACCAGCACGGGGGCAGCGGGCACCACAAACAACGCCTACGCCGGCTACCAAATCATCCGCCGCAACGGCGCCGTGGTGAGCTTTGAGCCAAGCAAAATTGCAGTCGCATTGACCAAGGCCTTCCTGGCCGTACACGGCACCCAAGGCGCGGCCTCGGCCAGCGTGCGCGAGACGGTAGAGAGCCTGACTGAAACCGTGGTGCGCGCACTGCTGCGTTCGCGCCCCGGTGGGGGCACCTTCCATATTGAAGACGTGCAAGACAGTGTCGAACTGGGCCTCATGCGCAGCAGCCACCACGAAGTGGCGCGCGCCTATGTGCTGTACCGCGAACGCCGCGCGCAAGAGCGTTCGCGCCAGGCTGTGCCGGCGCAAGCCAAGCCCGCCGAGTTGCATGTGCTTGAAGGCGGCGTGCGGGTGCCGCTGGACATGGACGCGCTGCGCGGCTTGATCGAATCAGCCTGTGTCAACCTGGGGCTTGACGTCAAGGCCGAGCCCATCCTGGCCGAGACACGGCGCAACCTCTACGACGGTGTGCCGATTGATGAGGTCTACAAGGCCGCCATCCTGGCCGCGCGCACGCTGATTGAAAAAGAGCCGGCCTACACGCGTGCCACGGCACGCCTGCTGCTGCACACCATACGCCGCGAAATCCTGGGCGGCGAAGTGACACAAGCGCAGATGAGCGAGCGTTACGCCGAGTACTTTGCGCAGTTCATCAAAAAGGGCGTGGCCGCTGAATTGTTGGACGACAAGCTGGCGCAGTTCGACCTGGTCAAACTGGGTGCGGCCATCGACGCGTCACGCGACTTGCAGTTTGACTACCTGGGTTTGCAGACCCTGTACGACCGCTACTTCTTGCACATCGACGAGCAGCGCATTGAAATGCCGCAAGCCTTTTTCATGCGCGTGGCCATGGGCTTGTCGCTGAACGAGATTGACCGCGAAGCGCGCGCCATCGAGTTCTATAACGTCATGTCCAGTTTCGACTTCATGAGCAGCACGCCCACGCTGTTCAACAGCGGCACCCGCCGCAGCCAGCTCAGCAGCTGCTACTTGACCACGGTGGCCGACGACCTGGACGGCATTTATGAAGCGCTGAAAGAAAACGCCCTGCTGTCCAAATTTGCCGGCGGCCTGGGCAATGACTGGACGCGTGTGCGCGCCCTGGGCAGCTACATCAAAGGCACCAACGGCAAGAGCCAGGGTGTGGTGCCCTTCCTCAAAGTCGTCAACGACACCGCAGTGGCCGTGAACCAAGGCGGCAAGCGCAAGGGCGCGGTGTGTGCCTATCTTGAGTCCTGGCACCTCGACCTGGAAGAGTTCCTGGAACTGCGCAAGAACACCGGTGACGACCGCCGACGCACGCACGACATGAACACCGCCAACTGGATCCCCGACCTCTTCATGCGACGTGTTGTCGACGGAGGCGACTGGACACTCTTCAGCCCCAGCACCTGCCCAGATCTGCACGACAAATTTGGCAAGGCCTTTGAAGACGCCTACACCGCCTACGAAGCCAAGGTAGACCGCGGCGAAATCAAACTCTTCAAGCGCATGCCGGCCACAGACCTGTGGCGCAAGATGCTGTCGATGTTGTTTGAAACCGGGCACCCCTGGATCACTTTCAAAGACGCCTGCAATGTGCGCAGCCCGCAGCAGCACGTGGGCGTGGTGCATTCCAGCAACCTGTGCACCGAGATCACGCTCAACACATCCGATACCGAGATTGCGGTGTGCAACCTGGGCAGCATCAACCTGGCCCAACACCTGCAAGAGGTGGACGGCGTCAAGACGATTGACCCAGTCAAGCTCGAGCGCACCACGGCCACGGCCATGCGCATGCTCGACAACGTCATCGACATCAATTACTACGCCGTGAAAAAGGCGCGCGACAGCAATTTGCGCCACCGCCCGGTGGGCCTGGGCATCATGGGTTTCCAAGATTGCCTGTATCAATTGCGTCTGCCCTACGCCAGCGCTGAGGCGGTGGAGTTTGCTGACCGCAGCATGGAAGCCGTTTGTTATTACGCCTACTGGGCCAGCAGCGGCTTGGCCGCAGAACGTGGCCGCTACAGCAGCTACCGCGGCAGCCTGTGGGACCGTGGCATCCTGCCGCAAGACACGCTGGACATGCTGGCCGACGCACGCGGCGGCGCCCAGTACGTGGAAGTGGACCGCAGCGCCACACTCGACTGGGCGGCCCTGCGCGCACGCATCCAACAGCACGGCATGCGCAACAGCAACTGCGTGGCCATTGCACCCACCGCCACCATCAGCAACATCATCGGCGTCGACGCCTCCATCGAACCCAGCTTTGCCAACCTGTCGGTCAAGAGCAACTTGTCGGGCGAGTTCACGGTCGTCAACGAGTACCTGGTGCGTGACCTGAAAAAGCTGGGCTTGTGGGACGACGTGATGGTCATGGACCTCAAACACTTCGACGGTTCGTTGTGGCCCATCGACCGTGTGCCGGCTGAACTCAAGCGTTTGTATGGCACGGCTTTTGAAGTCGACGCGACGTGGTTGGTGGAAGCCGGCGCACGGCGCCAGAAGTGGATAGACCAGGGGCAGTCGCTCAACATCTACATGGCCGGTGCGTCAGGCCGCAAGCTCGACGAGACCTACAAGCTGGCCTGGTTGCGTGGCCTCAAGACCACCTACTACCTGCGCACCACCAGCGCCACGTATTCAGAAAAATCCACGGTGGCGCCGGGTGCGCTCAATGCGGTGTCGATGGGGCAGGGCACCAGCAACGTCGCTGCTTCTGCTGTCTCATCAGAGCCCGCCACTGACATCAAGTTTTGCTCCATCGACAACCCTGACTGCGAAGCGTGTCAGTGACAGCCAGCTCGCGCATGTTGTTCAAGACGCTGCACATTCAGCGTGTGAATCAAGCGTGATGAAGTGCGTGCATCAACTCATCATGCAGCGTGAGTCGATGCGCCACTGCAACAACGAGAACGTCGCAAAGTCAACCAGTGCTTGGTGTTTGCGAACAACACTCAGATAATTCGAAACCACAGGACGTACCTACATGCTGGTCTGGGAAGACGAAGTCAAAAGTCAGTCGAATCACACAAACGCGGTGGTGGCGCGCGCCGCACTGTCGGCGTTGCCGACTTTCACGCCGCCAGCGACTTTGGTTGATGTGGCCGCTGCCCCTGTTGTTGCACGCGCAACATCACCGTCGACAGCATTTGCGACATCTCCTGCCGCTGCTTCAGCGCGCCGTGTCAACGCCGCCGACAAACGCATCATCAACGGCCAAACCGATGTCAACCAGTTGGTGCCGTTCAAGTACAAGTGGGCCTGGGAGAAGTACCTCTCCAGTTGCGCCAACCACTGGATGCCCAACGAAGTCAACATGTCGCGCGACATCGCGACCTGGAAAGACCCTAACGGTCTGACTGAGGATGAGCGGCGCATCATCAAGCGCAACCTGGGCTTCTTCGTCACCGCCGATTCTCTGGCCGCCAACAACATCGTGCTGGGCACCTACCGCCACATCACGGCGCCCGAATGCCGCCAGTTTTTGCTGCGCCAGGCCTTTGAAGAAGCCATCCACACACACGCCTATCAGTATATCGTTGAGTCGCTGGGGCTGGATGAAAGCGAGATCTTCAACGCTTACCACGAGGTTGCATCGATCCGCCAAAAAGACGAGTTCCTGATCCCGTTCATCGACGCGATCATGGACCCGCACTTCCACACCGGCACCCCTGAGACCGACCAGACTTTGCTCAAGAGCCTGATCGTCTTTGCCTGCCTGATGGAAGGCCTCTTTGTCTACGTCGGCTTCACGCAGATCCTGGCGCTGGGCCGCCAGAACAAGATGACGGGCGCGGCCGAGCAGTACCAGTACATCCTGCGCGACGAGTCGATGCACTGCAACTTCGGCATCGACCTCATCAACCAGATCAAGCTTGAAAATCCGCACCTCTGGACAGCGGCCTTCAAGGCCGAGATCAAGCAGTTGTTTGAGAAGGCCGTCGAGCTGGAATACCGCTACGCCGAAGACACCATGCCGCGCGGCGTGCTGGGGCTCAACGCCAGCATGTTCAAGGGTTATCTTCGCTACATCGCCAACCGGCGCGCCACGCAGATCGGCCTGGAGCCTCTGTTCCCCAACGAAGAGAACCCATTCCCCTGGATGAGCGAAATGATCGACCTGAAGAAGGAACGCAACTTCTTCGAGACCCGAGTCATCGACTACCAG